>CATJWA010000338.1 GCA_949744025.1 uncultured Eubacteriales bacterium | reverse complement strand
TGGAGATAAAAAATACAGCCGGTATCAGGACGGCTGCTCTCTTGCGCTGTGGTCGGCGCGTCTTCGCTTTGCTCACCCCGATACGGGCCGTATTGTTGAGTTTTCAGCCATGCCGCAGGGGACTTATCCCTGGACGATGTTTGCAGGCTGTTTCAACGGGAATCAACCCGTGGAAGCAGGTTCCGACGGTTGACATATGTAGACATCTTCTGCAAGCTGCTGTGCGCTCATTAGCTTTTCCCGCAGCCTGAGGAGGTCTTTCTCCACTTCAGTTATGGTGTTGAAAAGAATTATGTACTCCCGTGAAATGTTTTGCATGATTCATTCGTTCCTTTCCGTGTACTGCATAAGCGGACATACGCCTTGTTTCGGCAATTAACGCCGTCGTTAGTATGATTATGACATACGAGAAGGGAAAAATGCTGTCGTATGCCGTCGAAAGAGAAGCTCTTTTCGCAACGAAAAATGGGAGAATTATAATGCGGCAATTTATATAATTTATACAACGGGGAAGGAGCATCGTGATGTCCGAGGGTGTGGAGATGAAAATAATAGCGCGCATACAAAACGATTTCCAGACAAAATTCGGTGTGCCGCGCCAGAGCGGACTGGTTCAGGCACTGCGCGCGGAGATTGTTTTTGAACCGGAATACCGCGTGCCCGAGGCGGTGCGCGGACTGGACGGCTACAGTCATATATGGCTCATCTGGCAGTTTTCGCAGGCCGTGCGCGAAAGCTGGTCGCCGACGGTGCGCCCGCCGCGCCTCGGCGGGAACCGGAGAGTTGGAGTTTTTGCCACGCGCTCACCCTACCGCCCAAACTCAATCGGCCTGTCCTGCGTCCGGCTCGAGTGTGTGGAGCTGACGCGCTCTCTCGGCCCTGTGCTGCACGTCTCTGGGGCGGACCTGGTCAGCGGCACGCCTATATTTGATATCAAGCCCTATCTTGCCTACGCCGACTGCGTTTCTGATGCCCGTGGCGGCTTCACGGACGAGACTGCGCGGCGCACGCTTGCGGTGGATTTTCCCACAGGGCTGCTCGAGCGGGTGCCGGAGGACAAGCGCGAGGCCCTGCTCGGCGTGCTTGAAAACGACCCGCGCCCGTCCTACCAAAGCAACCACGAGCTCATCTACGGCCTGTCCTTTGCGGGACTTGAGGTAAAGTTCCGCGTGGAGGGGGAGTCTCTGTATGTGATTGGGATAGAGTAAAAAACCGCCGTTGGGAGGACTGGGCTGTAATGTTAATTTGCGTTGCTTGCCGCGTCGGGCTTTCTCCCCTATAATGGCAGTGAAGGGAGGCCGTTTACGATGCTGAGTGAAAACATCAAGGCAATCAGAAAATCCAAAGGACTTTCACAGGAGGAGCTTGCAGTCAAGCTGAACGTGGTGAGGCAAACCGTCTCCAAATGGGAGCAGGGCCTGTCGGTCCCAGACGCCGATATGCTCATTTCCGTATCAGAGGTATTTGAAACGCCCGTAAGCACGCTGCTGGGAGAAACCGCCGCCGAGACGAGGGCTGACGACCTGAGAGCAATTTCCGAGAAGCTTGAGGTCATAAATCTCCAGCTTGCGCGCAGAAAAGCAGCGGGGCAAAAAGCGCTCCATTGGCTTTTTATCTCACTGTGCGCGCTTATATCGGCTGTTTTTTCTGTCCTGATATTATTAAATAGCTCTTACCTGGGTTGGGATTACAGTAGCCCCGAAGCCGCGGCAGCTGGGGTAATGCTCCACGCATTTGAGTGGCTGTTCGTCAGGACAGCGCCGTTTGCCATGATTGGGGCAATCATTGGAGTCTGCTTAACACGTAGGAGGGCGTCATAGCGGGCTGCAAAGTATAGAAAGGGCAATGCAAACCATTTCGGTATGCCTTGCCCTTTTGCGCGGGAATTATTTACTGACAGACCTCCTCGGCATTGCGGCACTGCACGCGGATTTCGTCGCCGTCTGTGTCCACCTCAGCCCTGCCGCCGGCCTTGAGCTCACCCTCAAGCAGCTTTTCGGCCACACGGTCCTCGACAAGGCTCTGTATGGTGCGGCGCAGGGGGCGCGCGCCGTAGGCGGGGTCGTAGCCGCGCTCGGCCAGCTTTTCAACGGCCGCGTCGCTCACCTCGAGCTCCACGCCCATGGCGGTCATGCGCTCGCGCACACGCTCAAGCAGACCGCGGGCGATGCCGGTGATGTTCTCGCGGGTCAGGCGGTGGAACACTATCGTCTCGTCGATGCGGTTGAGAAACTCCGGCTTGAAGGTCCTGCGCAAATCGGACATGATGAGCTTTTTCGTCTCGGCCTCGCGCTTTTCCTCGTCGGGTGCCTCGCCCTGGGCAAAGCCGAGGCGCTTGCCCTCGTCGGTGAGGTTGCGCGCGCCGACATTGCTGGTCATGACGATGATGGTGTTCTTGAAGTCCACGTGCCGGCCCTGACTGTCGGTCAGGCGGCCGTCGTCCATTATCTGGAGCATAATGTTGAAAACGTCCTCGTGCGCCTTTTCAATCTCGTCAAACAGGATGACGCTGTAGGGCTTGCGACGTACCTTCTCGGTGAGCTGGCCGCCCTCGTCGTAGCCGACATAGCCGGGAGGCGAGCCGATGAGCTTGCTGGTGGTGTGCTTTTCCATGTACTCGGACATGTCGATGCGTATCATGGCGTTCTCGTCTCCGAAAACCGCCTCGGCCAGTGCCTTGCACAGCTCGGTCTTGCCCACGCCCGTGGGTCCGAGGAACAGAAAGCTGCCTATCGGACGCTTGGGGTCCTTGAGACCGACCCTGCCGCGGCGTATGGCGCGGGACACGGCCTTCACGGCCTCGTCCTGGCCGATAACGCGCTTGTGGAGTATGTCCTCCATGTGCAGCAGGCGCTCGCTCTCGCTTTGCGTCAGGCTCGTCACGGGCACGCCCGTCCAACCGGACACGACAACGGCGATGTCCTCGGCAGTGACGCAACCGCGCCGGCCGTCCTGAGACTGGCTCCACTTTCCCCGCAGGCGGTCAAGCTCCTCGCGCTGCTCGCGCTCGCGGTCGCGAAGCTGGGCGGCCTGCTCGTAGTCCTGTGCCTTGACTGCCGCGTCCTTCTCGCTGGCAAGGGCGGCTATGCGCGCCTCTATGGCCTTGAGCTCCTCCGGAGGGGTGAGCTTTTCCATGCGCACGGCGCTGGCGGCCTCGTCCACAAGGTCAATCGCCTTGTCGGGCAGATAACGGTCGTTTATATAGCGCGCGGACAGCTCCACCGCGGCCTGAATGGCCTCGTCGCTTATCTTCAGCTTGTGGTGTGCCTCATAGCGGTCACGAAGGCCGCGGATTATCTCCACGCTCTCCTCCGCCGTGGGCTCATCTACAGTTACGGGCTGGAAGCGGCGCTCGAGCGCGGCATCCTTTTCTATATGCTTGCGGTATTCATCAAGCGTGGTCGCGCCGATAATCTGCACCTCGCCGCGGGAGAGGGCGGGCTTGAGGATGTTGGCCGCGTCGATGGCTCCCTCGGCCGCGCCCGCGCCCATTATGGTGTGCAGCTCGTCTATAAACAGCACCACGTCGCCGGCGCGCTGAACCTCCTTGAGCACATTCTTTACACGGTCCTCAAAGTCACCCCGGTACTTGGTGCCCGCCAGCATGGAGGTCAAATCCAGAGACACCACGCGCTTGCCGCGCAGGTCCTCGGGTACGTCGCCGAGCGACACGCGCTGGGCCAGGCCCTCGGCTATGGCGGTTTTGCCCACGCCGGGCTCGCCTATGAGCACGGGGTTATTCTTGCTGCGGCGAGAGAGTATCTGGATAACGCGGTGTATCTCCTTGTCGCGGCCTATAACGGGGTCGAGCTTGCCCTTGCCGGCAAGGTCCGTCAGGTCGCGAGAGAACTGGTCGAGCGTTTTGGTGTCGGCGTGGCGCGCGTTGCCGCGTGAGGGAGCGGACGCAGCCGCCGTCTGGCGCTGGGCATTTCTCACCGCTGCGCCGCCGAAGGTGGACAGTATGTCGGTGTACATACGGTTGAGGTCCAGTCCCGTGCTGGTGATTATCCTTGCCGCGGTGCTGTCCGGCTCGCGCAGTATGCCCATGAGCAGGTGCTCGGTACCCACAAAGTTGTGCCCGAGCCGGCCGGCATCGCCTATTGCCAGCTCTATTACACGCTTTGCGCGGGGTGTGAGTCCCTGCGCGGGGGAGCCGCGGTCGCCGCGGCCGACAAATTTTTCGATAAGCTCGGTAAGCAGACTGTCGGTCAACCCGCTCTCGCGCAGTATTCGTGCGCCCTGACCGCCGCCCTCGCGGGCAATGCCCAGCAGGATGTGCTCGCTGCCGACATAGCTGTGGCCGAGCTCTCGCGCGGCAAGCTGCGCGTTCTTGATAACGGCCTCGGCGCGCTCTGTGAATCTGTCGGAATTTCTCATGTGCTCATCTCCTTACGGACGGTTTAAGCGTCCTTCTCCATGGTCCTGAGCTTATCGCGAAGCTCAGCGGCCTTTTCGTAGTCCTCCGTGTTTACCGCGGCGGCAAGCTGCTGCTTTATTGCCTCAAGCTCGCGCCGGCGGCGTATATCCTGTCCCGCGTCGGCGGGGATTCGTGTCTCGGCCTCTCCGCA
The DNA here is from genome assembly GCA_949744025.1 of uncultured Eubacteriales bacterium. Taxonomy (GTDB): domain Bacteria; phylum Bacillota; class Clostridia; order Oscillospirales; family Oscillospiraceae; genus JAMPGF01. Next base: position 3,052 of record CATJWA010000338.1, on the reverse strand, counting down.
CTGTGCGCAGCCGCTCTCGCCGCAGATGATATTCACTGCGGGTATGGCCATTGACGGGGCCATTATACTCCTGATTGGAGCGCCAAAGCTGCCGAAAGAGCTCAGCAGGCTGCGCTCGGGAGCGAAGAAATCGGAAAACATTTCACCGAGCAGCCCTCCGAAGGAGCCGAAACCCGCCTGCGGGCTGGTAAGGCCCTCCTCACGCGCGCAGTCCGCGCACAGGCAGCCTTGACTTTTTTTGCCGTTTATGTCAGTACTGTAGAAGAAAACAGCTTCCTTATTTCCGCATTTGTTGCATTTCATGGTATTACCTTCCTTTCTGAAGCATAGCTTATATTACTCGCTGATGAGATTTATCATTAGCTGCTTGAAAATCGAGGCCCGCACGGTGTCACGTCCGGATGGGGATATGGGGCGCAGCGCCTTGTCTCCGACGGCGGCGAGAATTAATCGGGCCGTCTGCTTATCTATGATACCCGTTTCGTATATGTTTGAAACGAAAGCGGAGGCGGTTGCAAAATCGAGACTGCTTCCGACGGAGTTGACGGTGTGCATGATAAGCTCGCGCGGACTCTGGCGCACGCGGCTTATGCGAATGTAGCCCCCGCCTCCCCTGCGGCTTTCCACGACGTATCCCCGCTCAGGGGAAAAGCGCGTGGAGATAACATAATTTATCTGGCTGGGGACGCAGGAGAACATCTCTGCCAGCGCCGAGCGCTGCAGCTCGGCAAAGCCGTTTGAATCCTCAATCGCCTGAAGAATAAAGCTGGCTATCAAATCACTTGTCGCCATTTTCTCACCCCTACTCGGCCAATAGTATTTGACCTTTCTTGACCTTCATGTTTATATAATAGTCAGGAAAGGTCAAAATATCAATTTTGGTTTTGACCTTTCCTGACTATTGAGGCCCAAGCGGCTTGAAACAGCTCACTCAAGCTCTCTTTTTTGAAGCTTTTCGCAGTTTTTCATGCTGATTTCAATAAAAGTCGGATTTGGTCATAATTTGAATTTGACAATCGAAAATTATATGATAAAATGATTATCGTCAAGAGCCCCGATATGGGGAAAAATAAGGAGGAAACCATCATGCATGTAATCAGTGACAGCTGTGTCGCCTGCGGAAGCTGCAGCGAGACATGTCCGGCCGGCGCTATCGCCATGGACGATAACCTGGGCCGCTATGTTATTTCCGGCGCCTGCGTTGACTGCGGCGCCTGCGAGGACGCATGTCCCATGGGCTGCATCTCCGCTGAGTGAGTACATCAAATTGATAAAGGGGCGGTTTTACCGCCCCTTTATCAATTTGAGAATTTTAAATTATAAGCCGCCGCTTGGGCGACGGCTTATAATTTGGGGATTTATAGGAACGTTGGCGCCCCGTGCTTTGCACGATGGCGCGATGGGCGCTTCGCTCTGCGCCTTGGTCCAGTCCCCACCCACTCTGCGGGCGGGGACTGGACACTGCGACGCGCGCTTTGCGATAGGAATTTTTCCGGCGTACATGCCACCGGAAAAATGATTTGATTTTATTTCGCGGCACTGCATGCGCGAAACTCTGCGAGGCGCTGTTTGCAGCCTTTAGGCCGCAAAGGCGGCGGTGGGTAAAGGGCTGTTCGCGGGCCTGCGGCCGCGAAGGCGCGGGAGGGGGAGGTTTATTTGGACGGATTTGACGAATTGTGGCCAGGAGGACCGAGGTTTCGGCAGGGCGGGTTCCGGCTTTCTACGGACTCGGTGCTGCTGGCGGCGTTTGCGCGCGGGATTCGTGGGGAAAATATAATCGACCTCGGCTGCGGCGCGGGGGTGCTTACAGTGCTGTTGAGTGCCGCGCGGCCTGCGGCGCGTATCTGCGGTGTTGAGCTTCAGGCCGAGTCGGCCGCGCTGTGCAGGGAGAACATGGAGGAAAACGGCTATGACGCCGGAGGCATCCTCTGTGCAGACCTGCGCGAGCACCGTGAGCTTTTTCCCGCGGGAAGCTTTGACCTGGTGATATCCAATCCGCCGTATTTTTCGGGAAACAGCGGCATAACCGCGCCGGATGACAGCCGTGCCGCGGCGCGGGACGAGCGGTTCTGCACCCTTGAGGACCTCTGCACAGCGGCGAAATACCTCTGCCGCTGGGGCGGCAGCTTCGCCTTGGTGCACCGCCCGGAGCGCCTTTCGGAGATTTTCTGCACTATGACGCGCTGCGGTATGGAGCCGAAGCGCCTTCGCATGGTACAGCACAGGCTCAGCACAGCGCCGAACCTGGTGCTTGTCGAGGGCCGCCGCGGGGGGAAGTCCTCCCTGACCATTGAGCCGCCGCTTATACTCACCGACGGCAATGGGAACGATTCTTCGGAAGTCAGAGAAATTTATCACAGGAGCTGAAAATATGGCAGGAACACTTTACCTGGTGGGCACGCCTATAGGCAATTTGGGCGACCTTACACCTCGCGCGCAGGAGGTTCTGCGTCAGGTGGACTTTATCGCCGCGGAGGATACGCGCGTTACGCTCAGGCTGCTTAACCATTTTGAGATAAAAAAACCGCTCATCTGTTATTTCGAGCACAACAGAGCGGAGATGGGAGAAAAGCTGCTGGCTCGCCTTCTGGCGGGTGAGAGCTGCGCGCTGGTGACCGACGCGGGAATGCCGGCAATCTCCGACCCCGGCGAGGATATAGTGCGCCGCTGTGCCGAGCACGGTGTGACGGTAAGCTGTGCGCCGGGGCCGAGTGCGCTTGTCACGGCGCTGGCGCTGTCCGGACTTCCGACGCAGCGGTTTTGCTTCGAAGGGTTTCTTTCCACATCCTCGAAAAGCCGCAGGGAACACCTCGAGCAGCTTCGCTCCGAGCGCCGCACCATGATATTCTACGAGGCGCCCCACAAGCTCCTGCGCACGCTCAGCGACTTTCTTGATACCTTTGGAGACCGTGACCTGACCCTCTGCCGCGAGCTGACAAAGCTCCACGAGGAGATAATCCGGACCACCGTCTCCGGAGCGCTGGAAATGTACGAGCAAACCGCCCCTCGCGGCGAATACGTAATAGTCCTTCGCGGCGCGCCCGAGCCCGAG
>CATJWA010000337.1 GCA_949744025.1 uncultured Eubacteriales bacterium | reverse complement strand
GGGACGAGCTTGCGCTTCTGCGCCTGTGCAATGAGCTCGGGGAGCTCACGCCCGCGCAGGCGTCCGACTTCACCGACGCAGCGCTGGAAACCGCCTCGGACATGCTCGCCCGCCGCCGCAGCGCGCTCGGACTCAACGACGCCGCGCTTCTGCGCATCTCACGGCTGCTGCTTCGAGCAAGAGAATACCTTAAAGGAAACGTCGGCGTAAAACACGTTTTCGGACTTCTTAGCGTCCGGACAATAGAGACCAGGTAAACCATATCACGGCAAATACTTCCCTGCCCATAACAAAACAGTTTCATCCGTTCCCCGTATGATTTTAAAAGTGAGGAAAATACTTTGACAGAAGTTATAAGCGTAAAATTCAAAAGCCGCGGCAAGACATATTACTTTTCGCCGGGCGGCCTGACCGTTCCGGACGGCTCCCAGGTTGTCGTGGAAACGTCCAAGGGCATTGAGCTGGCCGACTGCGTAAAGGGCAACCATTTTGTCACGGACGAGAGCATCATCCCGCCGCTGCGCCCCGCCGTGCGCCTTGCCACGGCGGACGACATGCGCATAGCCGAGCTGTGCCGTGCCCGGGAGCGCGAGGCATTTAGGATATGCGAGGAAAAGATTGCCCAGCGCGGCCTGGACATGAAGCTTGTGGACGTTGAGTGCAGCTTTGAGGGCAGCAAGATTCTGTTCTTCTTCACCTCCGACGGCCGCGTGGACTTCCGCGAGCTGGTAAAGGATCTGGCCGGCGTATTCCGCACACGCATAGAGCTGCGCCAGATAGGCGTGCGCGACGAGGCGAAGATGCTCGGCGGCCTCGGCATCTGCGGCCGCAGCTTCTGCTGCAGCCAGTTTCTTGACGAGTTCATGCCCGTATCCACCAAGATGGCAAAGGTGCAGTCTCTCTCGCTCAACCCTGCGAAAATTTCCGGCTCCTGCGGCCGTTTGATGTGCTGCCTGCGCTATGAGCAGGAGGCATACGAGGAGCTTGTCAAAACCGTCCCGAAAAACGGCGCCTTTGTCGAGACGCCCGCCGGCTACGGCAGCGTTACCCAGGTCAATCTTCTGCGCCAGAAGGTGAAGGTCCGCCTCGACGGCGGCGACGAGAGCGTGCGCACCTTTGATTCCGACGAGGTCGCGGCCGTCCCCGGCGGACGTCCGCGCCCCGGCGAGCCACTGCCGCACGTGCTCAAGCTCAAGTCCCGCCCCATGAAGTCCGAGGAGGCCGAGGAGAGCGACTGGCAGCTTCCCGAGCTGTTCAGCGAGCATATGTACCTCACTCCCGACGAGGACAGGCAGCCTGCCCGGGAGACCGAGGAAAAAAAGCCGCAGCGCCGCTCCCGCCGCAGAAAGCCTGCCCAGAAGGGCTCCGCCCCCGCGCCGGCAAAGCCGTCCGGCAGCGCGCAGCCCAAGCAG
>CATJWA010000336.1 GCA_949744025.1 uncultured Eubacteriales bacterium | reverse complement strand
GCGGAGGGACAGCCCTCGCAGCCGAACTCGGTCTTCTTGGGCTTGCTCTTGCCGAACTTGTTGACCAGGGCGATAAGGCAGCCGAAAATGCAGAAGCCGCCGGGGGCCATGGTGAGAATGGAAATGTGGTTGTCCGCCAGCACGGGAATCGGCATACCGTACCAGGTACCGTTGCCGAAAATCTCACGGATGGAGGCCATGACAAACAACGTCAGCGTAAAGCCGATGCCCATGCCGATGGCGTCCAGCGCGGAGTCGAGCGGGGTGTTCTTGTTGGCAAACATCTCGGCGCGGCCGAGGATGATGCAGTTGACGACGATAAGCGGCAGGAAGATACCCAGCGCCTTATAGATGTCGTAGGCAAAGGCGTTGAGCACCATCTGCACGATGGTGACAAAGCTGGCGATAAGCACTATGTAGCAGGGTATACGCACCTTGTCGGAGATGGCCTTTCTCAGCAGGGAGACGAAGATGTTTGAGCCCAGCAGAACGGCCGTGGCCGCCGCGCCCATACCGAAAGCATTCGATGCCTGGGTTGTGGTTGCCAGCGTGGGGCAGGTGCCCAGCACCAGAACGAGAACGGGGTTTTCCTTGATGATGCCGTTGGTCAGAATTTTCAGTTTATTGCTCATCTCTGCCCCTCCTTACTTAACAAGTTCAAACGCCTCGAAGGCGGACTGGATGCCCTCGATGTAGTAGTTGGACGAGAAGGTCGCGCCGGAGATGGTGTCCACTCCGGAGAGCGAGGAGTCCTGGCCGACAAACTGGCCGCGGAAGCCGTCCTCCGTGGTCTTGGAGCCGAGGCCGGCCGTCTCCGCGTGGGACAGGGTCTTGGTCGAGACTATCTTACCGTCCGCGTCGATGCCGCAGATAAGCTTCATGGTGTTCTTGCCGCCGTAGCCATTGCAGGTTATCATGAACACGAAGCCAGCGCCGTTGTTGGCTTTGTACACCTCGGTGACGAAGCTGCCCTCGGGCAAAGCCGCGTCAACCTTTGTGAAGTCGTCAGCCTCCGGCAGAACCTCAAGCCGCGCCTCGGCGGCAATCTTCGCCTCGGTTTCGGCGATTATCGGCGCGGTAATGCCGTTTATCCACGCCAGCAGGGCGCTGGCAACAAGGCAGATAACTGTCAGAATAAGAATTGGCTGTACAAAATCGACCTTTACGTTTGATGATTTAGTCATGCGTCAACACCTCCCAGCGGTTTGCTCGCCGTCCATTTGCTTATGTACGGGGTGAGGATGTTCATCAGCAGTATCGAGAAGGACACGCCCTCGGGGTAGTTGCCGAAAAAGCGGATGAGACAGGTGATAAGTCCGCAGCCGATGCCAAAGATGAGCTGGCCGGACTTGGTCGAGGGGGTGGTGCTGTAGTCAGTAGCCATAAAGATGGCGCCCAGGAACAGACCGCCGGCAAATATCTCCGCTAAGCCAAAGGCCGCGCCGCCCTTGATAAGCGCGAGCACGAACACCGTGCCGATGAAAGCCACGGGAGTGTGCCAGCTTATAACCTTGCGCACAATAAGGTATATGCCGCCTATGAGCAGGGCCAGCGCGCTTGTCTCACCCATGCTGCCGCCGACGTTGCCGAGGAACAGGCTGGCAATGGAAACGCTCTCGTTCGCACCGAGCTGTGCCAGAGGCGTCGCGCCGGATACCGCGTCGGCGAAATTCGGGGCCGCCCAGGTGGTCATGGGGCCGGCAAAGGCGATGAGCATGACTATACGCGCGGTTATCGCGGGGTTGGCGAAGTTGTGTCCTATGCCACCGAAAAGCTGCTTTACCACAACGATGGCCACCAGACTGCCGAAGATGGCCTGCCAGATGGGGATGCCCACGGGCAGGTTCAATGCCAGAATAAGGCCCGTCACGGCCGCGGACAGGTCGGTCACGGTGTTCGGGCGCTTGCATATCTTCTCAAAGCCCCACTCGAAGAACACGCACGCGGCCACGCAAACGACCGCCACAAGCAGGGCGCGCGCGCCGAAAATGACCACGGAGGCGATGAGCGCAGGGCACAGGGCCAGCAGCACGTCGCGCATTATGGTCGTGGTGGTGTCGTTGGAGCGGATGTGCGGGGATACGGAAACTATCATGTTATCCATTTACAGTCGCCTCCTTCTTTTCCGCTTCCAGCCTGGCCGCTTCCTTGGCGGCCTTTTTCTCGGCCTCGGCCTTGAGCTTGGCGTTATACTTGTTCAGCTCGCCCTTGGCCAGCTTGTTTACCTGCACCAGCGGGCGCTTTGCCGGACATACGAACGAGCAGCATCCGCACTCCATGCACAGGTTTACCTTCAGCTCCTTGAGGACCTCAGGCTTCTTGAGCTGGTAGGCCGTCTCTATGGCGGCGGGCATGAGGTTTAGCGGGCAGTGGGACACGCAGCGGCCGCACTTGATGCACGCGGTAGTCACAGGCGGAGCGGCGTCCTTCGCGTCGAAGCACAGGATAGCGCCGGTGTTCTTGACCACGGGCGCGTCGGTTCCCGGCACGGAAACGCCCATCATCGGTCCGCCAAGGATTATCTTCTTCGGCTCGGTCTTGAAGCCGCCGCAGAAGTCCACCACGTCCTGAACCGAGGTGCCGATTGGCACAATGACGTTCTGAGGATTGGCAATAGCGCTGCCATCCACGGTGACGTACTTTTCCACAAGCGGCATACCGGTTTTGATGTAGCGGGCTATGGTAACGAGCGTGGAGGTGTTTATGACCACGCAGCCCACGTCAATGGGCAGTCCTCCCTCGGGCACAATGCGGCCGGTGGTGTTGTGAATCATGACTTTTTCGCCGCCCTGGGGGTACAGGGCCGGCAGGGCCGCGACCTCGACGTCCTGGAGGTCCTTTGTCATGTCGCGCAGCTTGGAGATGCACTTGGGCTTGTTGTCCTCGATGCCGATATACACCTTGCCGGGCTGGAGATACTTCTGCAGCAGCTTTATGCCGTCCACCAGCAGCTCGGAATCGTCGAGCATTGTGCGCGTGTCGGCGGTGATGTAGGGCTCGCACTCCGCGCCGTTGACGCAGATGTAGTCCACCTTCGCGGGGTCCACCTTCAGCTTGACCGCCGTGGGGAAGCCCGCGCCGCCCAATCCGACGACGCCGCTGTTGCGCACGGCCTCGATAAAGCTGTCAAGGTCCGTAACGGTCGGCGCGGCAATGCCCTCATAGGGGGTCTGCTCCCCGTCGCTTTCGATGACTATGGCCTGGCAGGTGCCGCCGTGGAACAGAAGAATTTCGTCGATTTTCTTAACCTTGCCGGAAACGCCGGAGTACACGGGAGACGAGACAAAACCGCCGGCCTCGGCGATGAGCTGTCCCACCTTGACCTCGTCGCCCGGCTTTACGACAGGCTTGGCCGGTGCGCCGATGTTCATGGACATGGGAACCGTGACAACCGCAGGCGCCGGCATTCGCTTTGGAGCGAGATCCGCGGTGTTCTTTCTGTGAGGTACATGAGCACCGTGCAGCAATTTGATTGACACTCTTTTTCCTCCTTCTCAATATCTCTTTGTCTTTATGGTTACGGCTTTTTCTTGACCCCCGCGGAGCTTTTATCCTCAGCTCCGCAAAAAAACCTTGCAAAAAAAGACAGAGACTATAAAATATATCATATAAGATTATATCAACAAACACGTCCGAACGCAAGGAGTAAAGTATGCCTGCTGCTACAAAGAATATTTACAAAAAGCTCATAAAATTAACATTTTCTGCAATGTTAATTTTATGTTTAACGGCCTGCTCATTTTCGGGACCTTTTGGGGCCGAAAATGGCGCGGAAAAGCTGTCAAAAACCGATTTCGTGCTCGACACCGTTTCCACGGTTACGCTGTACGGCGCAGGGGACGAGGCGCTGCTTGAGCGCTGCTTCCAGCTGTGCCGGGAATATGAGCTCATCTTCTCGCGCACCGACAGCCGCAGCGAGCTGTACGCGCTCAACCACAGCGGCGGCATGGCCGTGTCCGACGAGCTTTTGGAGCTGATAACGCTCGCGCGTGACTATGCCGAGCTCTCGCACGGGGCCTTTGACTTTACGCTCGGCGCGGTAAGCGAAATGTACGGCTTTTCCTCTGACAGCCCACGCGCGCCGTCGGACGCGGAGCTTGCCGCGGCGATGGAACACACCGGCTGGGAAAAGGTGAGTATCGACGGCAATATCGTCACGCTCATCGACCCCGGAGCCGTGCTGGATCTCGGCGCAATAGCAAAGGGATACATTGCCGACCGCGTGGCGGAGCTTCTGCTTGAAAACGGTGTGGACAGCGCGATAATAAACCTCGGAGGGAACGTGCTGTGCCTGGGCTCGCGTCCCGACGGGGAGGATTTCACCGTTGGACTGCAATACCCCTTTGAGGACGTCAGCCGCACCATCGCGAACATACGCGTCAGAGACATGTCCGTCGTCACCTCGGGGGTGTACCAGCGCTGCTTTGAGCAGGACGGAGTATTCTACCACCATATTCTCGACCCTGTGACCGGCCGGCCCTGTGAAAACGGTCTGCTGGCCGTGTCCGTGGTCAGCCCGCGCTCTGCCGACTGCGACGCGCTGAGCACTGTCTGCTTCGTGCTGGGCCTTGAGGATGGGCTGGAGCTGGTGGATTCGCTCGAGGATGTTTATGCGGTTTTTATTACGGAGGACTACGGACTGCACTACTCGAAAGGCTTTGAAGATGCTCTTTTTTGACGCGCAGGCGCTTGATTTGTCTTGAAAAAGGTGCTATAGTGCATACTATAAAATATCTTCAAATGGAAGTGATTTACATGACAAAGGCGGATATATTTTCCGGATTTCTGGGCGCGGGAAAGACGACGCTTATCAAAAAGCTCATCGCCGAGGCCTACAGCGGCGAAAAGCTTGTGCTGATTGAAAACGAATTCGGAGAGATAGGCATCGACGGCGGCTTCATGCGGGATGCGGGCATTGAGGTAAACGAGATGAACTCCGGCTGCATCTGCTGCTCGCTGGTGGGTGACTTTCACGACGCGCTTACAAAGGTGCTC
>CATJWA010000335.1 GCA_949744025.1 uncultured Eubacteriales bacterium | reverse complement strand
CTCGGAGCGGCTGACCGCCACCGTTTCCCCCGGAAACGCGGACAACAAGGCCGTGACCTGGATATCCAGCGACCCCGCCGTCGCCACGGTTGACAGCAGCGGAAACGTCACCGCCGTCAGCACAGGCAGCGCCGTCATTACCGTAACAACAGCGGACGGGGGTAAAACCGCCGCCTGCACCGTCACCGTCAGGAGAAGCAGCAACGGCGGCAGTGGCGGAGGAGGAGGCGGGACGGCCAGCACGTCCAGCGTTACCGTCCCCGTGTCCGGTGAACAGAACACCGTCCATGTCAGTGCCAGCGTGTCCGGCTCCACCGCCACCGTGAGCAAGATTGACACCACGCAAATCAACAATGTGATTGGGGACAATGTAAAAACCGGCATGGTGGAGATCGACTTTACCGGCCTGGGCAAAACCATCGACACGGTGAAGCTCCCCGCCGCCCCCATTGGCGAGATCGCGGCGGCGGCAGAATCTCCAACTAACGATGTAACGGGCCTGACCATTAAGCTGACCACCGGAGAGATTGCCTTTGACGGCCAAGCCCTTTCCTCGCTCTATGCCCAGGCGGGCAGTCAAATCACGCTGACCGTCACTCCGGCCAGGGCCGCAGACCTCAGCAGCCGGCAGAAAGAGGCCGTGGGCAGCGCCCCGGTATTCAACCTGACCCTGCGGAGCAGCAACGGGGCCATCACCGACTTTACGGGCGGCTATGCCACCGTGTCCCTGCCCTACACCCTTACGGCCGGGCAGAACCCCTCCGGCGTGGTGGTGTACTACCTGGACAGCACCGGCAGCATCACCCCCTGCGCCACCATGTACGATGTGGGCCGCAAGGCCGCCATCTTCACCACCAGCCACCTGTCGCTGTACTTTGTGGGCTATGACCCTGCGGCGGTATGGATAAACCCGTTCTCCGATGTGTCCGAGGGCGTATGGTACTATGACGCGGTACGGTATGCCAGCGAGAACGGCTTGATTGGCGGCTACGGCAACGGCCTGTTTGGGCCGAACGATAATATCTCCCGCGCCCAATTCGTCCAGATCCTCTTTAACAGGGAGGGCAGGCCGGTTGTCAACTACCTGCTGCAATACGGCGATGTCGCAGACGGCGCATGGTACGCCGAGGCCGTCCGCTGGGCCGCCGGCACAGGCATCGTGAGCGGCTATGGCGACGGACGCTTCGGTCCTGACGACAATATCACACGTGAGCAGCTTGCCGTCATGCTCTGGAGATACGCAGAGCGTCCCGCAGCGTCAAAAGAGGACCTGACCTTTGCGGATACGGGCGATGTCAGCGATTATGCCATGGAGACCGTACAGTGGGCCGTGGAGCAGGGCATCTTGCAGGGCAGAGACGGCGGAGCTCTCGACCCGAAAGGTACGGCCACCCGTGCCGAGGCCGCGGCCATGCTCATGCGGTATTTGAGCAAATGAAAAAGCGGCGGCCCGCGAGCCGGCCGCCGCGTGTCGGACGGACAAAGTCAGCCGCCTGAACTTGACGGAGGAACCATATCGGAAGCGCCAAACAGACTTTTCAACCGCTTTCGACGGACATTGTCTGACTTGACAGCCAAGAGGGCGCAAACGGATAAACCGTTTGCGCCCTCGATTATTATTTTTTATGGCCGGCTGCCTAACCGGCGTCCTTTTCAATTTATTTTTTCTTCTTTTTCTTATCAAAAATCCCGCTCTTAACCCCGTCTGCCTCGCCGGTTGCCTCGCCAAACCTTCGCAGCAAGTCCTTCTGCTCACGGGAGAGATTCTTGGGCGTAACAATATACACCGTCACAAACTGGTCACCGCGGCCGCTGCCGTTGAGATACGGGATGCCCTTTCCGCGCAGACGGAACACGGTGCCTGTCTGCGTACCCTCGGGTATTGTATACTTTACCTTGCCGTCGAGCGTCGGCACCTCTATCTCCGCGCCGAGCGCCGCCTGCACAAAGGATATCGGCATCTGGAACAGCACATCCGCACCGTCCCGCTCAAACAGCGGATGGGCCTTCACGCTCACCGTTATGAGCAAATCGCCCGGTGTGCCGCCGTTTACGCCCGCGTGCCCCTGCCCGCGCAGTGAAACGGTCTGTCCGTCGTCTATGCCGGCGGGTATGTTCACGGAGATTTTGCGCTGTCTGCGCACCTTGCCCTTTCCCGAGCAGGTCGGACAGGGCTGATGTATAATCTTGCCCGTACCGCCGCACTTGCGGCACTGAGACGTGGCCGACATCACTCCGAAAGGAGTGCGCTGCTGCGTGCGAACGCTTCCCGTGCCGTTGCAGTCCGGACAGGTTTCGGGCGTTGTGCCCGCGGCGCAGCCTGTGCCTGCGCAGTCCTCGCAGTCCTCAATGCGCGGCACATTTATGTCCTTGCTGACCCCGAACGCAGCCTCCTCAAAGCCTATCGACATGCGGACACGCAGATTCTCCCCGCGCTGCGGACCGGTGCGTCTGGCGCTGCCGCCGCCTGTAAAGCCGCCGAAGATGTTGCCGAGGATATCACCCAAATCGTCGAAGCCCCCGAAACCTCCAAAGCCTCCGAAGCCCGCGTCTCCCCCGCCGAAGCCGCTGTTTGGGTCAAAGGCCGCGTGGCCGAACTGGTCGTACCTCTGCTTCTTCTCGGGGTCCGACAAAATCTCATAGGCCTCGCCTATCTCCTTGAATCGCTCCTCGCACGCCTTGTCGCCCGGGTGCAGGTCGGGGTGATACTGCTTTGCCAGCTTTCTGTAGGATTTTTTTATCTCGTCGTCCGAGGCGCCCTTGCTCAGCCCCAGCACCTCATAGTAATCGCGTTTATCTGCCATATGTCCCTCTCCGTCCTCAACACAAGCCCATATCCCCCGGACAGAAAGCCGGAGGATATGACAGACTGTCAAAAATGCCTCGCAGAGTTTTGCGCCCGCAGGCGCGAAATAAAGTATAATCATTTTTTCCGGCGGCTTGTACGTCGGAAAAAATACTTTGCGCGTAGCGTGCGTCGTCATTCCTGCCGCAAGCGGCAGGAATGTAAGGCGCGAAGCAAAGCCTTTTCAAAAAAGTGGCTTTGCCACTTTTTTGACACGCTCACATATCCCCCGGACACGGGTCCGGAGGATATGATAATATTTTCCGCGCCTTATTTGTTGTTATTGTCGTCGTCCACGACCTCGTAGTCGGCGTCGTAATACTGCTCGCCGCCCTTGTCGCCACAGCTTCCGCAGTCGCCGCCACAGTTTGGGTCGCCCGGGTTGCCCTGGGGCGGCGCCTGCTGGTAGAGCTTCTCGGAGACCTTGTAGAACACCTGGGTCAGCGCCTCGGTGTCGGCCTTTATGGCCTCGATGTCGCTTCCGGCAAGCGCGGACTTGAGCTTTGCCAGCGCGCCTTCAACCTCGGATTTGTCCTCGGGAGAAATCTTGTCCTTCATGTCCTCGAGGGTCTTCTCGGCCTGATAGACCATCTGGTCGCCCTGGTTGCGGATGTCGACCTCCTCCTTGCGCTTCTTGTCCTCGGCCGCGTACTGCTCGGCCTCGCGCACGGCCTTGTCAATCTCGTCCTTGGACAGGTTGGACGAAGCGGTTATTGTGATGTGCTGCTCCTTGCCGGTACCCAGATCCTTGGCCGAGACGCTGACGATGCCGTTGGCGTCGATGTCAAAGGTGACCTCAATCTGCGGCACGCCGCGGCGGGCCGGAGCGATGCCGTCAAGGTGGAAGCGGCCGAGGCTCTTGTTGTACTGCGCCATCTCGCGCTCGCCCTGGAGCACATTGACCTCAACGGAGGTCTGGAAGTCGGCTGCGGTGGAAAACACCTGACTCTTTTTGGTGGGAATGGTGGTGTTGCGCTCGATAAGCTTGGTGCACACGCCGCCAAGGGTCTCGATGCCCAGAGACAGCGGGGTGACGTCCAGCAGGAGTATGCCCTCCACGTCTCCGCCGAGAACTCCGCCCTGAATGGCCGCGCCGAGAGCCACGCACTCGTCAGGGTTGATGCCCTTGAAGCCCTCCTTGCCGGTCAGGGTCTTGACCATCTCCTGTACGGCGGGGATACGGCTCGAGCCACCGACGAGCAGGACCTTGCTCAGGTCGGACGCGGACAGGCCGGAGTCACTGAGCGCCTGCTTGACAGGGCCTGAGGTCTTGTCGACCAGGTGGTGGGTCAGCTCGTTGAACTTCGCGCGCGTGAGCGTGATGTCCAGATGCTTCGGCCCCGTGGCGTCCGCGGTGATATAGGGCAGGTTGATGTTGCTGGTGGTGACGCCCGAAAGCTCAATCTTGGCCTTCTCCGCGGCCTCCTTGAGGCGCTGCATGGCCATCTTGTCTGTGGACAGGTCGATGCCCTCGGTTTTCTTGAACTCGTCGAGCATGTACTGCACGACGCAGGCGTCAAAGTCGTCTCCGCCGAGACGGTTGTTGCCGGCGGTTGCCAAAACCTCAATAACACCGTCGCCAATCTCAAGAATCGACACGTCGAAGGTGCCGCCGCCGAGGTCGTAGACCATTATCTTCTGGTCCTGCTCCTTGTCGATGCCGTAGGCCAGCGCCGCGGCGGTGGGCTCGTTTATGATGCGCTTGACGTCAAGGCCGGCAATCTTGCCCGCGTCCTTGGTGGCCTGACGCTGGGAGTCGGTGAAGTAGGCCGGAACGGTGATTACCGCCTCGGTCACGGTCTGACCGAGATACGCCTCGGCGTCGGCCTTGAGCTTCTGGAGAATCATCGCGGAAATTTCCTGGGGAGTGTAGGCCTTGCCGTCTATTGTAACCTTATAGCTTGAGCCCATCTCGCGCTTGATGGACGCGATGGTCTTGTCGGGGTTGGTCACGGCCTGACGCTTTGCCACCTGGCCGACCATACGCTCGCCGCTCTTGGAAAAAGCGACGACGGACGGGGTGGTGCGGTTGCCCTCGGCGTTTGCGATTACTACAGCCTCGCCGCCCTCCATGACAGCCACGCAGGAGTTTGTGGTTCCAAGATCTATACCAATAATTTTACCCATGATTTTTTCCTCCAATATGTGAAAATAATAATATTTT
>CATJWA010000334.1 GCA_949744025.1 uncultured Eubacteriales bacterium | reverse complement strand
CGTGCTCGGCCGCGTGCACCGACGAGCACGTGGCGAGTTCGAGCACCGCGCTCATATCGCGCGTGTCCGCCTTTACTCCGCGGCAGAACACCCGCTCTCCCTCCGGCAGCAGCACCGCCGGCTCACGGCCGGAGCGCAGGCGTATTTCCTCGGCCCTGAGCCTGTCCGTCTCCGGAAGCGCGAGAGCCGCCGCCCTGAGCCTGTCCGGCAGCAGCGCCGCCGCGGCCAAAAATCCCTCGGACATGTCCATCACCTCTTGCCCTATGTTTATTAAGCCGCGCGGCAAAATATTCCGGAAAGCGGAAGCCAGAAAAGCGGCCCTGCGGTTTTTTTTCAGACAGCCCTTCAGAGCCTGCATTCACAAGCGCCAGCGCCGCCCGTGCGGTATTTTGCCGCCGGCTCAGCGGCCCATGGGGCAGGTGGAGCCTTTTGTCTCCTTCACAAATTGTTTACAGTTTCCGCGCCCCTCAGGGGCGTAAAGCCTATTGACAAATTTATCTCAGACTGTATAATACAAAAACAGTTCGCACGCAAACTATTCGCGTACAAACTATTTTTTCCGTGAGGTGCAGATATGGAAGATATACCGTTTGGACGGCGTGAGCGGCCGGAATGGGCATTTCACAATCTGATGCGCGCGCATTCCCTGGCGCACTGCTCGCTTTCCGAGCAGCTCGGCCTGCGCGACGTGGGCTCGCCGATGATTCTTTTCATACTCGACGACGCCAGGCGCAGCGGGCGCGAGTGTACGCAGAAGGGCCTGTGCGAGACACTGCGCCTGTCCGCTTCCACGGTCACGGCCGCGATGAAGTCCCTTGAGCGCCACGGCTACGTCAGCCGCCGCACGGACGAGCGCGACATGCGCCGCAACATTGTGGAGATAACCCCGGCGGGGCATAAAATCGCCCTTGTGTGCCGCCGCGCCTTCGCCGATATCGACGAGGCCATGTACCGCGGCTTCTCCGAAGCCGAGCGCAGGCAGATTACCGGACTGTTCGCGCGCATGGCGGACAATCTTCTCACGCTCTCCCGCGAGGGCAATTCGGAACCGGAGGAGGTATGCAGATGTTCCGAAAACTCTTCAAATTCATAAAAGGCTACGAAAAGGCCGCCATACTCGCTCCGCTGCTCGTAATTTTGGAGCTGGTGTGCGAGCTGTTGCTGCCAAAGCTGATGGCGAACATAATCGACTTCGGCATCGACGGCGGACTGGGCATAGGCTACATCGCGCAGAGGGGCGCGCTGATGCTGCTGCTGGCGCTGATATCCATGTTCGCCGGCGTATCCGCGGCAAAGTACGCCTCCTACAGCAGTCAGGGCTTTGCGTCCAACCTGCGCAGGGCAATGTTCGACAAGGTGCAGGACTTCTCCTTCGCGGATATAGACCGCTTCTCCTCCGCCTCGCTCATCACGCGCATGACCAACGACGTCAACAACATACAGATGATGGTGAACATGGGCCTGCGTATTCTCACACGCTCTCCGCTTATGCTCGTCGGAGCGCTTATCGTCTGCTTTACAATAAATGCGCGCCTGACTCTGGTGCTGGTCATCGCCGTGCCGGTAATGGGCTTTGCGATATTTCTGCTAATGCGCACCTGCCACCGCATGTTCGAGCTGCTGCAAAAGAAGATCGACGGCCTGAACGACTCGGTGCAGGAAAACCTTATCGCCATCCGCGTGGTGAAGGCCTTCGTGCGCGAGGGCTATGAGAAAACCAAGTTTAAGAAGGCAAACGACGAGCTGACCCAGGCCGGCATCTCTGCGGTGCTGCGCGTGCTGTTCATGGCGCCCATCATGATGATAAGCTTCAACCTGAGCATCGTGTTCATCCTCTGGTTCGGCGGACGCTTCGTAATTCACGGACAGATGCTCACGGGCGACCTGTACTCCTTCACCACCTACATCATGAACGTGCTCATGAGCGTGATGATGCTGGCCATGTCGCTTCTGCAGCTTATTCGCGCGCGTGCCTGCGCCGAGCGCATCAACGAGGTGCTCGACACCGAGCCGGACATCCGCGACGGGGACGACTGCCGCGAGCTGGTCCTGCCTGAAAAGCTCGGCAGCGTGGAGTTTCGCGGCGTGAACTTCAAGTATCTCGTCACCGGCAGCGGCGACGACGTGCTCCACGGCATAGACCTCAAAATAAGGCCCGGCGAGTTTGTCGCCATAGTCGGCGGCACCGGCGTTGGCAAGTCCTCGCTGGTCAACCTCATACCACGCTTTTACGACGTGACCGAGGGCAAGGTTCTTGTAGACGGCGTGGACGTGCGCGACTACCCCATCGCCGAGCTGCGAAGCCGCATCGGCATGGTGCTGCAAAACAACGTGCTGTTCTCCGGCACAATACGGGAAAACCTGCTGTGGGGCAAGCCGGACGCCACCGAGGAGGAGATAATCGCCGCGGCGAAAAACGCCCAGGCCTACGACTTTATCATGTCCTTCCCCGACGGCTTCGACACCTACATCGAGCAGGGCGGAGTAAACGTCTCCGGCGGGCAGAAGCAGCGCCTGTGCATCGCCCGGGCCATGCTCAGGGCTCCATCCATACTCATACTCGACGACTCCACCTCCGCCGTTGACTCGGCCACGGAGGCGCAGATACGACGCTCCTTCAGCGAGAACCTCAGGGGCACAACCGTTATAATCATCGCCCAGCGCATAAGCTCGGTGCGCTATGCCGATAAAATAGTCGTGCTTGACGACGACCACATCTCCGGCATGGGCACGCACGAGCAGCTCATGGAGACCAACAGCGTGTATCAGGAGATATACGCCTCGCAGCAGGAAGGGGTGAGCGCGTAATGGCGGAAAACAAAAAGTATACCCGGCAGCCGGAGGGTGCCCCCAAGGGTCCTCACGGTCACGGCGGCCCCGGCGCGCGCGGCGGCTATCAGAAGCCGAAAAACGCGAAAAAGACCGTCAAACGCCTTTTAGGCTATCTGCTGCACCGCAAGCTGGCAATCGCCGTGGTGCTGCTGTGCCTGGTGATAAGCACCGCGAGCAATATCGCCGGCACCTACATGCTGCGGCCCGTCATCAACAACCTCGCCGGCAGCGGCACCGCCGCGGAAAAGCTCGGCTCGCTGGGCGCGTCCCTGCTGACGCTGCTGGTGCTCTACATCATCGGCTGCGCGGCGACCTATGTCCAGTCGGCCACCATGGCCGTGCTGGCCCAGCGCGCGGCCAACCGCCTGCGCGGCGATCTTTTCAACGCCCTGGAGAGCCTTCCGCTGAAATATTTTGACCAGCACACCCACGGCGAGCTCATGAGCCGCTTTACAAACGACGCGGACAACGTCTCGCTGGCAATGGAGCAGAGCTTCGTAAGCCTTATCTCCAGCTCGCTGACCTTCATCGGGCTGGTTGCGATGATGCTCTACACCTGCCCGCCGCTGTTCATTGTCACGGCGCTGACGCTGCTCGCCTCGATGCTGGCCTTCAAGGTGTTCGGCGGCAGGAGCCGCAAATATTACCGCAAGCAGCAGGCCGCGCTCGGCAGGCTCAACGGAAACATTCAGGAGATGATTGAGGGCCTGAAGGTGATAAAGGCCTTCACGCACGAGGACGCGGCCAAGGCGGAATTTGCCGCGCTCAACGAGGACTACCGCTCCTCGTCCACGGACGCGAATTTCTACGCCGGTGCCATCATGCCGCTGGCGGTGAACATCATGCACATCGGCTACGCGCTGACCTCCGTCGTCGGCGGCTTCCTGGCCCTGGTCATGGGCTTCGACCTCGGCGGCTTCGCGGCCTACCTGCAATACAGCAAGCAGGTAGGCCAGCCGATAAACCAGATTTCCCAGCAGCTTACCGCGCTGCTGTCCGCGCTGGCGGGCGCGGAGCGCATCTTCGAGGTGATGGACACCCCGCCCGAGGCTGACGAAGGGCGTGTGACGCTCACGGCCGTCACCTACGGGCCTGACGGGCAGATGCGCGAGCAGAGCGGCGGCCGCGCGAAAAGTTGGGCGTGGAAGTGCCCGCAGTACGAAAACGCAAGGCTGGTCCACGCCGCTCAGGGACCTGACGGCGAGTGGAGCGAGGACGCCGGCGCTCCCTTTGCCTGGCGTCTGACGCGCCCCGGCGGCCAGACGGAGTACCAGCCCATCCGCGGCCAGATAAGCGGCGAGGGAGACGGGGCCGTGGAGCTTATACCCCTGCACGGCGATGTGCGCCTTGAAAACGTGGACTTCTCCTATGTCCCCGAAAAGCGCGTGCTCAGCGGCGTGTCCGTGTACGCAAAGCCGGGGCAGAAAATTGCCTTCGTCGGCTCCACCGGCGCGGGCAAGACCACGATAACCAACCTCATCAACCGCTTTTACGAGATTGAGTCCGGCCGCATAACCTACGACGGGATAAACGTGCGCGACATAAGCAAGGACTCGCTGCGCCATTCTCTCGGCGCGGTTTTGCAGGACACCCATCTTTTCACCGGCACGGTGATGGACAACATCCGCTATGGGCGGCTGGAGGCCACGGACGAGGAGTGTATTTCCGCGGCGAAAAGCGCCAACGCCCACAGCTTCATCCGCCGATTGCCCAACGGCTACGACACCATGCTCACCGGTGACGGGGCAAATCTGTCTCAGGGCCAGCGCCAGCTTTTAGCCATCGCCCGCGCGGCCGTGGCCGACCCGCCCGTGATGGTGCTCGACGAGGCCACCTCCTCCATAGACACGCGCACCGAGCAGCACATCCAGCGCGGCATGGACACGCTCATGGAGGGCCGCACCGTTTTTGTGATTGCCCACCGCCTGAGCACCGTGCGCAATTCCAACTGCATAGTGGTTATTGAGCACGGCCGGATAGAGGAAAAAGGCGACCACGACGAGCTTTTGGCCAACGAGGGAAGATATTATATGCTGTACACGGGACAGCACATATTGGAGTAAAATTAAAGAGGCAGTCAGCTTTGCTGACTGCCTCTTTTGCTTTAGGGGATTCGCTTCGCTCCTCGCACTCGCTGTACGCCTGCGGCGGGCAGCTCGCACGGTCGCTTCGCGCAGAGTGTTTTTGTCAGG
>CATJWA010000333.1 GCA_949744025.1 uncultured Eubacteriales bacterium | reverse complement strand
GGAGGCGGTGCGCGGCTGCTTCGGTGGCAGGATGCTCGGGCGGGGAGTATACAGGGCGCGGCTGCTCTCGGCAATCATGGGCGTGGACGGCGTTGAAAACTGCGCGCTCACGGCGCCGGCGGCGGATGTGGCGGCGGGGGCCGTGCAGCTTCCGGAGCTGGGCGCGCTGGAGATAAGGCAGGCGGTGTGATGGGCTACGCGGAGTATTTGAAGGACCTGCTCAGGCCGCTGCGTCTTTACGAGCTCGACGAGGGCGACGGCTGCGCGGAGCTGGAGAGTGAGGGAGCGCAGCTTGACGGAATATATGCGGCGCTGGACACGGCGCTGCGGGAGGGAGTGCTTGCCGGCGCGCAGGACGCGGGGCTTGACGCGTGCGAGGAGATTTTGCCCTTTGTGCCGTCCCACCCCGCGCAGCAGGACAGGAGGCGGGCGATAGCGGCGCTGCTTCGGATTGACATGCGAAGCTTTACGCCCGCGGCGCTCAACGACACGATAGCGGGCTGCGGGATACGCGCGCGGGTTGAGGAGGCGGACGCGCCGCGGACGGTGCGGGTGTCGTTTCCGTACAACAGGGGCGTACCGGAGAACTTTGGGGAGCTCAAGCGGCGGATTGAGCAGATTTTGCCGTGTCATCTGGGCGTGGAGTATGTTTTTGAGTATCTGCTCTGGCGGGAGCTGGAAAAGTGGCTGCCGAGCTGGAGGGAGCTTGAGGCAAAGGCCGGCTCCTGGGAGGAGCTGGAGGTGTATTTGGCGGAGGATTGAGAGGAAAACCCCGAGCCGCCATAAATCATGGCGGCTCGGGGTTTTGTATATGATAAAAACGACAGATTATCGGCAGAAGAAATCAGTCAAACTTTAATAGCTGATACGGCTCTACTTCGAGCGCTGTGGCGATACGGTATAACGCCACCATGGACACGGGATAACTTGATGTAGACTCAATATGACTTATGGTGGAGTAACTTAGCTCGCTCTTTTCCGCAAGCTCCTCCTGACTTAATCCTTTCTTTTTGCGGAAAAATTGTACGCGAAAACCCATATTCTTTAAGAATTGAGCTTCTTCATCTGTATATTTTGAAGCTTTATTCATGCCCTGAATATCCAGTCCATTTATCATAATTAAAGGCTGTACGTCCAACGTATTCCCTTGTATTATGAACAATAGTAAAGGATTTTTATTTGCTTTTGAATGGATTATTTAGGTATTATATTGCAATTATATTGCATACATGATATGATTTGTAAAAAAACTGGGGTGATTAACCGTGACAAACGAACAACGGCTCCGCGAGTGTACCTGCTGCTTTACGGGGCACAGGCCGGAAAAGCTGGGGCAGGCGGAAAAGGAAATCAGGGCGCTGCTGGGGATTGAGATTCTGACGGCTGTCAACGACGGATATGTGCGCTTCATTTCCGGAATGGCGCGCGGGGCGGACATCTGGGCGGCGGAGGCCGTTTTGCGGCTGCGCGGTATACATGATGTGGTCAGGCTGGTCTGCGCAAGCCCCTATGAGGGCTTTGAAAAATCCTGGGCGAAGAAATGGAAGGAAAGATACCGCCGAATTATGGCGGCGGCGGATGAGGTGAATTTTATCTGTCCGGCTTACAGCCATGACTGCTTTCAGCGGCGCAACGAATGGATGGTGGACCGCTCGGCGCGGGTAATCGCGGTGTACAACGGCGCGCGGGGCGGGACGCGGAACACCATTGCGTATGCACGCGGGTGCGGCGTGGAGGTGAGGCATATTGACGCATTAAGCGGCTCCGGTTCCTGACAGGGGACCGGAGCCGGCTTTGCTTTAGTGGAAAAACATGTCGATGCCGAATTCCTGGAGGAACACGGGGACGATGGGATTTACGTTGCGGCGGCGCCAGGCCAGGACTACGTCGGACAGGGCGTCGTCGCCGTCGAGGGGGATGAACTCTAAAATGTCAAAGGCGTAGGCCTTGGCGCACTCGGGGAGAATGGCGACGCCCATGCCGGATTTTATGAGCGTGCACACTATTTCCAGCGTGGGGGCGGTGCGGGTTATGTTCGGCACCAGACCGCGGGTTGTGCACAGGCCCATGGTGTAGTTATAGGTGTGGGGCGTCACGCCGCGGTCGAGGAAGATGAAGCTCTCGCCGGACCATTTTTCAAGCTCGGTTTCGCCGCGCGCGGCAAGGGGGTGGTCCGCGCGGGCGACTATGCCGAAGCGGTCCTGATACAGAGTGTGCCAGTCTATCTCGTCGGAGCGGTGTATCACGTCGAGCTTGCGCGTCATGGCCACGTCCAGCGCGCCGGTGAGCAGGTTCATATTGAGGGTTTTCATATTTGTCTGGGTGAGATTTACGTCGATATTGGGATATTTCTTTTTAAAGCGCGCGATGTAGGCCGGCAGCTTTTGAGCCGCCAGTCCGCCGAGAGCGCCGATGTTCAGCGTGCCGGAGTAGCCCGAGTCGGCGCGGCGGGCGCGCTCCACGGCCTGGTCAAGCAGCTTGACTATCTCCTGAGCGTCGGCGAAAAACACCTTTCCCGCGGGGGAGAGCTCAACCGAGCGGTTGTCACGGTAGAGCAGCTTGAAATTGAGCTCCGACTCCAGCTCGGCTATGCTGTGGCTGAGCGAGGGCTGGGACACGTAGCAGGCCCGGGCGGCCTCGCCGAAGTGCAGATATTGCGCGACCGCCAGAAAATAACGAAGCTGCTGTACCGTCATGGCTTTTACCTCCGGGTAGATTTTGATTATTTTTTGTCATGTTAATTATAACAGACAATTCGAGTGTTTTTCGATAGAAGCTTTCTATCGCGCCATACATTGTTGGATTAGCGGCGGCCATAGAATGTATATATTTCACAAGGCAAGCGGCGGATGATAGAATGTACTTGACATAAATGCACAAAAGGAGGGCGAGGATGGAGTTTCCGATAAGCAACAGGTATTTTCAGGAGAGCTCGAGAGACGCGCAGGAGGCCAAACGGCAGCTTGTGCTGGCCAACCGGATTCTGGCCAACGAGGGGGTGTTCGACGCCTTCGGGCACATCAGCATCCGAAATCCGGAGGACCCGCAGACCTTTTTTATCTCGCGGGCAATTTCTCCGGAGCTGGTGACGATGGAGGACATAATCGCGCTGAACCTGCGCGGCGAGCTGGCGCAGGGCAATCCGGAGTTTCAGACCTTCGGCGAGCGGGCCATTCACTGCGCGGTTTACGAGGCGAGGCCGGACGTGATGTGCGTATGCCACCCGCATCCGCTGGAGCTGATACCCTTTGCCTCGACAGACGTGCCGCTGCGCAGCATATACCACCAGGACGTGACCTTCTACGACGGGATACCGGTTTTCACGGACCTGACGCCGGAGTGCGGGATGCTGATAAACACGCTCGAGCTTGGCCGCGCGCTGGCGGCGCAGCTTGGCTCTCGGCGGGGGATACTCATCCGCAACCACGGCGTGGTGGTGGTGGGCGAGAGCGTGCCGCGCGCGGTGTATTCCGCGATAACCCTTCGGGACAACGCGAAGGTGCTTTTGCAGGCGCTGGCGATGGGCTCGGAGATTCACTACATCGGCAGAGAGGAGGCGGAGGCGGGGACGTATCAGCAGTTTTGCAAATTAGGGCTGGCAAGGAGCTGGAATTACTGGTGCGTCAACGCGAAAAAGGCGTATCCGGACATAGAAAATCTGGAGCATTAGAACGAGCGGGGTAAAACCGCTTACAGGAAAGAGAGGAGAAAAGACAATGTCTACAACCTGCGTTATTATTTTGATTTCCATCGTTGCAGTCATCGTGCTGGGATATCTGCTCAAGGTCAATTACGGACTGCTGGGAATAGCCGCGGCGTTCCTGTGCGGGGTGTGTCTGGCGGGGATGTCCGCCGGAAGCGTTACGGGCATGTGGAGCACCAAGCTGTTTTTCCAGATGTTCTCGATTACCTTCTTCTACGCGTTCGCGATAAACAACGGCACGCTCGAGCTGCTGGCGAAGAAGCTGGTTTACGCCACGCGGCGGGCGACGTTTCTCACGCCGGTTATTTTGTTCGCAATCTGCGGAATTATCGCGGGAATAGGGCCGGGGACCATCTCGACATTCCTGATACTTACGCCGATAGTGATGCAGGTGGCCAAGGAGACCGGAATGAATCCGGCGCTGGCGGCCATCACACTCTCCTGCGGCGTGAACGCCGGCGGCTGGAGCCCCATTGCCAGCAACGGGGTGACGCTGCGCGGAATCATAGAGAGCTCGGGCTACGCCGCGGACCTGGCGGCGAGCTATGAGGGGACGCTGTTCCGAAACATGTTTCTGGCCTCGGTGGTGTTCTTCGCGCTTGCCTACCTCGTGTTCAGGGGCTGGCGCTGCCGCGCGGCAGAGGGCTCGGAGGCTCCCGCGGCGTTCAGCAGGCAGCAGAGTATTTCCATTGCCCTGATTGCGGCGTTTACACTGCTGGTCGTTCTGCCGCCGGTGTTCAAGAGTCTTGTCGGGGGCGCGTTCTTCGGCGGGCTGGCAAAGAGGATGGACGCGACGCTGCTGGCGGTGCTGTTCGGAGTGCTGTCCATAATCTTCAAGGCAGGCGACGAGAAAAAGGCCATTGCCGCGGTGCCGTGGAAAACGATAATCATGGTGTGCGGCATGGGAATGCTTATCTCCGTGGCATCGGAGGCGGGCGCGATGGACTACCTGTCCGAGTATGTAGGGCGCAGCTTCTCGGCAACGGCGCTGCCCTATGTCATGGCCATAGTGGCCGCGGTGATGTCGCTGTTTTCCAGCACGATGGGAGTGGTGGTGCCGACGCTGTATCCGCTTATTTTCGCCATATGCACGGCCTCGGGCGCGAACCCCGTGATACTGTTTTCCATTGTGCCGCTGGCGGCGACTTCGGCGGGCAACTCTCCCTTCTCGCTTCAGGGCGGGCTGGTGCTCTCCGCGCTGGACAGCGACGAGGAGAGAAACCGGATGTTTATGACGCTTATCGCAATCGCGGTGGCGCTCACGCTGCTGTCGCTGCTGATGGTGGCGGTCGGAATAGTCAACTATTGAGAGTTTCAAAAAAGAGGCGAAGCCTCTTTTTCAAGGGGATTCACTGCACTCTGCGCCTGCGACTCGCTAAGAGCCGCCGCTTTGCGGCGGTTGCTCGCTTGCATGTCGCCTGCGGGCGCTCATCGGTTGTCCGCCCCAACGGGGCGGACAATTCGACGCTCGCTACGCGCAAAGTGTTTTTTCCGACGTACACGCCGCCGGAAAAACAATTTAAATTTATTCGCGGCGTGCGCGCCGCGAACTCTGCGAGGCTTTTTTGACACTCAAGGGCCGCCCATTCGGGCGGCCTTTTCCATGGCTTGACAATCGGGGGCGCAGGATATAAAATATATGGACTACGCTGAATTTTTGATGGGGGAGGGTCCCTCGTCGAGGGGAGTTTATTATGGCTAAAGACAAGAAGGTTGAACAGATTACCGACATGGAGCAGGATTTCGCGCAGTGGTTTACCGACGTATGCGTAAAGGCGGAGCTGGTGGACTACTCCAGCGTGAAGGGACTGTTTATCCTGCGGCCCTACGGCTACGCGATATGGGAAAACATTATGGGCTGGCTCGACAGGCGCTTCAAGGAAACGGGGCACGAGAACGTATCCATGCCCCTGCTTATTCCGGAGAGCCTGCTGCAAAAGGAAAAAGACCACGTTGAGGGTTTCGCGCCCGAATGCGCGTGGGTGACCACCGGCGGCAGTGAGCCGCTGCCCGAGCGGCTGTGCATACGGCCGACGAGCGAGACTCTGTTCTGCGACCACTGGAGCAGGGTGTGCCACTCCTGGCGCGACCTGCCGATGAAATACAACCAGTGGTGCTCCGTGCTGCGCTGGGAAAAGACCACTCGGCCCTTCCTGCGCGGGCGCGAGTTCCTCTGGCAGGAGGGGCACACGATTCACGCCACGGCCGAGGAGGCCATCGCCGAGACCGAACAGATGCTCGAAATTTACGCCGAGTGCTGCGAGAAATTTCTGGCGATGCCGGTTGTGCGCGGGGAAAAGACGGACAAGGAGAAGTTTGCCGGCGCGGAGCGCACCTACACCGTTGAGTGCATGATGCACGACCGCAAGGCCCTGCAAAGCGGCACCAGCCACTATTTCGGCGACGGCTTCGCCAAGGCTTTCGGCATAAGCTTCGCCGACAGAAACAATCAGCAGTGCGCGCCGCACGAGACAAGCTGGGGCATGTCTACGCGCATTATCGGCGGACTGATAATGACGCACGGAGACAACAACGGGCTTGTCCTGCCGCCGGAGGTCGCGCCGGTGCAGGTGATAGTTGTGCCCGTGGCGCAGCACAAGCCGGGCGTTATCGAGAAGGCGCAGGAGCTTTATGAGGCGCTCAGGAACGCGGGTATACGCGCAAAAATTGACGTGAGCGACAACAGCATGGGCTGGAAATGCGCGCAGTACGAGATGAAGGGCGTGCCGCTGCGCGTGGAGATGGGGCCGCGCGACATTGAAAACGGCGTATGCGTGGCGGTGAGGCGCGACAATTTCGAGAAGGTGACGGTGCCGCTGGCGGAGCTGGCCGGGCGCGTGACGGAGCTGCTGGGCGAGGTGCAGCAGGGGCTGTACGACAAGGCAAGGCGCAACCTTGACGAGCACGTTTTCCCTGCATTTTCGCTGGACGAGGCGAAGGCGGTGCAGGAGGAGCACGGCGGCTTTGTAAAGACAATGTGGTGCGGAGGGCTCGACTGCGAGCTTGCCATGAAGGAAAAGGCCGGTATGACCAGCCGGTGCATCCCCTTTGAGCAGGAGCATTTGTCCGACGTCTGCCCCGTCTGCGGCAGGCCGGCAAAGCACATGGTTTACTGGGGAGTGGCGTACTGAGAAATCAAATAAATAAGAAAAAGAAGTCCGGCCCCTATAAGGGGCCGGACTTCCGCGCATGTCGAAAAAGGGGCTTCGCCACTTTTTCGAGAGAGCTTCGCTGCGCTCTGCGCCTTT
>CATJWA010000332.1 GCA_949744025.1 uncultured Eubacteriales bacterium | reverse complement strand
TTTGCATCATAAAAGCCTTAAAACCCTGATTTTCGTCAAGGTATCTATACTTTGTACTTTTACATAGTACATTATTTCTGTGCATTTTTCAATAGAAAAGTTAATGTTTTTTGTATAATTTTTATTTTGCTCATTATTTCAACAAAATTTTACCGCGCAAATTATACCCTTTTGCACACTATATAGATGATTTACGGCATTTTTCCCGAGAAAAGGCAGATAAATTGTGGTCAGCACTTCCGTCATTTTCCATAACAGTTTTCAGTTCCGCAACCCTCTCACCGGCGGCAGCAGGAAATTTTTTGGTTGAAAAGCTGCAATATCCGGCGTCAGAATTGTATATAAACGCCAAATTCTTTTCAACCGCCTCACTTAAAGACGAACTGGGCCTCCTCCTGACTCATCTCCCGAAACTGCCCCGGCTCAAGCTGCGGGTCAAGCTCCAGGGCGCCGGCGGACAGCCTGTGGAGCGTCAGCACGCGCAGTCCGGCGGCGGCAAACATGCGCCTTACCTGGTGGTACTTTCCCTCATAAACCGTAACGGCGGCGCTTCTGCCTTCGAGTACCTCAAGCTGCGCGGGCAGGCACTCAAGCCCGTCGGCAAGAACTATTCCGCGCGCAAACGCCTCGGCCGTGCCCGCGCCGGGGCGCGCGTCAAGGCCGGCAAGGTAGCGCTTCGGCACATGCCTCGCAGGAGAAATAATATTGTGCGCGTACTGTCCGTTATTCGTCAAAATCAGCAGGCCGCTTGTGTCCTTGTCCAGGCGTCCTACCGGAAACAGGCCCAGTCTGCGCAGATTTTCCGGCAACAGGTCCAAGACGGTTTTCTGTTCCCTGTCCTCAGTCGCGGACAGCACCCCGCAGGGCTTGTGAAGCATAAAGTACCTGTATTTTGAGCAGTTGAGCCTGCGCCCGTCCACGCATATCACGTCCGCGTCAGGCTCGAGCTTCATCTCGCACGATGCCGCCGGCGCTCCGTTTACTGTCACCCGCCCCTGACGTACAAGGCTTTTCGCCTGGCTGCGCGAGGCCGTGCCGCTGTCCGCTATAAGCTTGTCGAGTCTCTCCGCCATTGAAGCTCCTCCTTTTTACGCCTGTTTGATATTTTATCATAAGCTGTCCCGTTTTTGAATAGCCTTGTTGCAAGGGAGTGATTAAAATGTTCATGCTCACATTCAAATTCAACAGAAAAACCGCCGTATTCATCGTGGTGATGGTTGCGCTCGTGCTCGTGGGCATAATTCTGCTGGCCAGCGCGCACCACGCCTCCGTTGATGGTGACCCCGAGCCTGTGTACACCGTCAAGAACGAGAAAAGCCGCGTGGCCTACCTGCGCCAGTACGGCTGGGAGGTGGCCTCTCCCGCGGTATCCGAGAGCGAGGTGCTCATCCCCCGCAGCTTCTCCGACGTGTTTGAAAGCTATAACCAGCTTCAAAAGCAGCAGGGCTTCGACCTGTCCGACTACTGCGGGCTTGAGGTGGAGCTGTATACATACAACGTGCTCAACTACGGACAGGACGTTGTCGCCCAGCTTTATGTCCTGTCCGGCAGCGTGATAGGCGCGGACGTACACTCCACTCAGCTTGACGGCTTCATGATGGGAGTGCGCACCTCAGACGGAAAAGGCTGCGGACCGTTAAGTCAAAGCAGCGGCGAAACCGTCTCAAAGCTCGTGCTTCCGTCGGCGTAATAAACGCGGCCTTTCACGGCCGCGTTTTTTACGCTCTCAGCGGGCCCTGAGTCCGCTTGCCTCGTTTGCAGTTTTCTCAAGAGCGCTGTTTTTCCCCAGCAGCACAAATACGTCTCCCCTGCGCGCCGGCTCGTCGGCTGGCGGATTTATCCGAAGCTCTCCGTTTCGCTTCACGCCCACTACGTTTACGCCGTACCTCTCCCGCAGCCTGAGCTGGCGAAGGTCCTTGCCCTCCCAGCTTTCCGGCGCGTCTATGTCCGCTATGGAATACTCCGCCGTGAGCTCAATCGCGTCAAAGAGATTGTTGAATACCAGATTGTTTGCCAGATGCACCCCCATCTCGACCTCGGGATACACCACGCTGTCCACGCCTAACTTCGCCAGAATCTTGCCGTGCGTCTCGTCATAGGCCTTTGCAATGACCTGCCCGATTCCCTGCTCGCGCGCCCAGATTGACGCGAGCACCGATGCTTCACGGCTGTGGCCTATGGCGATAACGGCCCCGTCAAAATTTCTGCCTCCGAGCTCGGCGAGCGCGTCCTCGTCCGAAACGTCCACCCGCATTGCCAGCGTCACGTGCTCGGCAATCTGCCTGACCTTGTTTTCATTCCTGTCCACGGCAAGCACGCGGCAGCCGTTGGCCTCAAGCTGCACGGCCACGCTGCTGCCGAAGCGGCCGAGTCCTATCACTATGTATTCCTTAACAGCACGTTTTTTCATATCCCGCGCCTCCTTTACCCTATGATAACCCTGCTCTCGGCCCACGCGGTTTTCTGCGCCGGCCGGCTTCCGTTGAAAGCCAGCGCCAGCGTTATCGGGCCAATTCTTCCTAAATACATCGCCAGCGAGACTATAAGCTTTCCCGCGCAGCTCAGACTTCCGGTCAGCCCTCGGGACAGGCCCACCGTTGCAATCGCGGAGGTCATCTCGTACAGTGTGTCCAGAAAGCCTCCGCGCTCCACGGCCAGCAGCGCCGTGGTCAGCGCCAACAGCACCGTGAAGCTGAAGGCGATTATCGCCACGCAGCGGCGCACCGTCTCGTCGCTTACGCGCCTGTGCAACATGCTCACGTCCGCCCTTCCTCGTATGTTTGCCAGCATGGACGCCAGCAGCACAGCCACCGTCACCGTTTTCACGCCGCCGGCGGTGCCCCCCGGCGAGCCGCCGATAAACATCAGCACAAGATACGCCATCGACGACGCTCCCGTGAAATTCTCCTGCGGCAGGCAGGCGAAGCCCGCCGTGCGCAGCGTCACGGACTGAAAAAGCGCCGCCATAAGCTTTTCCGGAAAGCCCATCGGTCCCAGTGTGTCAGGATTATCATATTCCAGCAGCAGCGTCAGCGCCGCTCCGAGGACAAGCAGCGCCGCCGTCACAATAAGCACAAGCCGCGCGTGCATGCTCATCCTGCGCACCGGTCCGCCGCTCCCCCCGACGCGCGCCCGCGCGCACCGAGCAAGCTCCCAGTACACCGGAAAGCCCAGGCCGCCGAGCACGACAAGAAGCATCGTCGTAACGTTTATAATCACGTTGTCCGCGTACGCGCAGAAGCTGTTTCCTCCCAGCAGGTCAATTCCCGCGTTGCAAAAGGCGGACACCGAGTGAAAAACCCCGTACCACAGCCCGACCGCTCCGTACTCCGGCACAAAAACCAGACAGTAGCCCAGGGCTCCCAGTCCTTCTATGCACGCCGTAACCTTCACAATCCGTATCGTCAGGCGCACCAGGCCCGAGAGCGTGTCGAGGCTGTAGGCGCTCTGTATGAGCATCCGGTCTGTCAGCGTTATCCTGCGCCCGAACAGACACAGCACCATCGTCGTGAAAGTGACTATACCCAGCCCTCCAAACTGAATCAGCAGCAGGAGCACAAGCTGTCCAAAGCCCGAGAAGGTCTGTCCCACATTCACCGTGGAAAGCCCTGTCACGCATACGCCCGAAACCGACAGGAACAGCGCGTCGATAAATTCGATGCTCTCTCCCCGCCGCAGGCTCACCGGCAGCATCAGGCACACGGTCCCCACCGCAATCGCGGCAATAAAACCGAGCATGATTATTCTCGTTGTGGTTAGACCTCTTTTTTTCATATCAATCACCGCGCGATAGTTCTTCCCATTATACAGCCGCGCACGTCCGCAAACAAGAGCACAATTCACAAAAAAGCTGACTCCCGCACCCGATGGCGTGGGGGTCAGCTTTGTCAGTCCGCCGGCCTTATCGGGTGGCGCAGCACGGTTTTCAGTCTTTCCGGAGCGCACCGGCGCGGGTCGGAAAGGTATATCTCGTGGTGCAGGCGCTTTTCCGAGAAGTCGTTCTCATATCCGCGCTCCGCTATAAATCTGTCCATAAGCTCCAGTGACGCCGGCTCGGCGTCATAGGGTCCAATGTGCATCATCTGAACGCACAGCCCCTCCTCCAGCTCAAGCAGCTCGGCGCTCGAGCAGTCAAGCCGCTTCTTCTCCCCCGCCTCGGCCACGGCCCATTCAAAGTCGACGCGCGTGACAAAGTCCGGCAGACGTATCACGGAAATCCACTCAAAGGAGCCCTTGTTCATGTAGTCTATCTCCTGAGCGCCGTTCTGAGACCAGAAGCCCTCCAGCGGAGGCACAACGTATTCAAAAAAGCCATCGATTTTGCGTCCTCCCTTATAGCTCATTCGCAGCGTGAAGGCCAGCGCGTACAGCACGGCTACCGCCTGCTTGTAGCTGCCGCCCTCCTCATTCGGGTCCCCGCTGCCGCGCACGGCAAGAAAGCGCATATCCGGCACAGTTATTATCTCAGGTGTGTTTTTCGGCAGGTAAAATTCTTTGTATTCCTTTTTGAAATCAAAAGCCATGTCCAACTTTCCTTTCTCTTTGGTACCACGCACATTATAATACGCCCTCCGCCCGCGGTCAACTCCTTAATTGACCGCAATTACACCGTGCTCCCCCACGAAAGCGGACGCTTCTTATTTCTAAATATTTGCAAAAAACATTGTACTTTTTTGTCGAAATCTGGTATTGTGTAAGCAGTCATAGCGCTCGGCAGCGTAATATAATCCGCTGCGGCGCATATAATGACGGGTGTCAGGCTTTCGGAGGGTTTTTATAAGCATGGAAAACGAACTGCAAAACTTATTTAAATACAGCCGCGACGCGGTGCTGTGCGTAAAGGACGGCCGCGTCCTGTTTGCCAACAGCTCAGCCGCAGAGCTGTTCGGAAGCGATTTAAGCGGAGAGTCCGCCTCAAAGCATTTGCCCGCTCACCTGCTCGGCGCAAACGCCGGCAGCTTTGTCTCATGCGCGGACATAATCGGCCGGCCCTGCACTGTCGCGGCCGTGCAATGGAAAAAAGCGCTCGTGCTGACCTTTCAGCCGGAAAGCCAGCCGCGCGCAAAAACAGACTTTCTTTCCGACGGGCTCATCGCGTCGATGATGTCGGCCCTGTGCAACATCGGCTTTGCCATGGACCTGATATCAGAGCGTCTGGAGAAAAAGGACGCGGAAAGCCGCCGCTGCGCCTCAATAGTCTATCACAACTACTATACGCTCAAGCATCTTATCGGAAACATGAGCACCACTCTGGCCTTCGACGCCGGAACGGCGGCCTTCCTCCCCCGCAGCACGGACCTGGCCCGGCTCTGCTCGGAGCTGGTGTCCACCTCGGAGCTTATGCTCAAGGGCAAGGCCCGTATAAATTTTTCCACGGACAGGGGCGAGCTGATTGCAAATGTTGACCCAGACCTCATCGAGCGGCTGGTGCTCAATCTTCTGGCAAACAGCGGCAGGCACACCCCGCCGGACGGGCAGATAACCCTCGGCCTGAAATCAGGCCAGGGCAAGGCCGTTATATCCGTGGACGACACCGGCAGCGGCATACCCCCGCAGATACTGAAAAATGTGTTCACCGGCTATAAAATGTCGCTTGGCTCCTCACTCACCAGGCAGCCGAGCGGGGGACTCGGCCTCGGCATCTGCCGCGGCATAGCGGAAATGCACGGCGGCTCGATAATAATAGAAAGCCGCGAGGGAATAGGCACCTCCGTGCGCGTGCTCCTTCCGCTTGACGGCAGCACCTTCGCCCAGCATACCGCCTCTCCCATACCCAGCATGGAAAATATACTGACCGAGTTTTCCGACATTCTCACCAGCAGCGACTATGCCCGCGAGCTCATGGACTGAGAAACTGGAAAATAAATGCCGCCCAGGAGGGCGGCATTTGTCAGTGTGTCGAAAAAGTGGCAAGGCCACTTTTTCGAGAGGGCTTCGCTGCGCTCTGCGCCTCGGTTGTCCGCCACGGGCGGACAATTCGACGCTCGCTACGCGCAAAGTGTTTTTGTCCGACGTACACGCCGCCGGAAAAAACGATTTAACTTTATTCGCGGCTTGCGAGCCGCGAACTCTGCGAGGCTTTTTCGACAGTCTCACAAATGCCGCCCAAGAGGGCGGCATTTGTTTTCCGTCGGAGCCATTTTCCGTAAAAAAAGAAATTCGGCCCAGCGATGCGACATTCGCTGAACCGAACTTCTTTTATGGGATGAGGACAAAATGAAAAAGATGAAACTATCTCTTGCACGATTATAATACCAAGTAAATGTTACAAAAGAAATGCAAAAAATATTACACAAATATTAAAGTTCAAAGTTTTTTTCGTAATTTACATAATACCTGTCTCCGCCCCCGCAAAAAAGCCCTCAATCAAGCGTAAATGGCAGGTAAAAGCACTCCACGGCCCTTCCTCTTTTTCCGCCCTTCCACAGGCCCATCAGGTGCGTACTCCCCTCCCCCGCAAACGGGGGAACAGCCCGCGGCAGACTCACCGCACGGCCGAACCGCTCCGCAACAGCCGCCGCCGCGTCGGCCTTGCAGTGCTCCGGACAGATAAGCTCGCGTATTTCCGGCCCCCGCTCCGTGCTCTGAACGCAGACACAGCCGCGCCCTGCGCCGCCCAAAAGCTCAAAAAGGCCTCCGTCTCCGCCGGTGTAAAAAAGCTCCTGCGCGCGCAGCAGCGCCCCCGGCACTCCCGGCAGCGCGTCTCCGCGCATGGAGCCATACTCCCGCGCGCTAACCCGCCGGAGACTCAGAGCACGCGCCGCGCCCTGCGCAGGGCGCTCAGATACCGTTCGGCTGAGCGTATCCAAGCCCAGCGCCGCGTACCAGTCCGCGAGACTCTCCGACGCGGGACGCAGGCAGACAAGCTCCGCCCCGCGCTCCAAGGCCCGGCGCACCGCCTCGCGCAGCACCATAGCGCCAAGGCCGCGTCCCCTGTACTCCGGCTGAGTACACAGTCCGAGAATGTACGACGCCCGCACACCCCCGAAATCCAGCCCGTCAAAGGCTGCCATGAGCGCCCGGACGCCGCCGTCAAGCTCCGCGGCCACCGTATTTTCAAGGACTGGTTCCAGCAGCTCTTTCACCGTCTCCGGTCCGTCGCCAAACGACCGCTCCCAGACCCGGCAGATATCCCCGATATCCCGCCGGCCCGCCGCGCGCAGAATCAGGCCCTCCATCTCAGCCGACCCATGTCGCGGTAAACTTCCGCAGCAGAAATTCCGGATGGTAGCTCAGCTTTGACTGCCGCAGGTTCTCAAGCCCCATGTCGTCCTCTCGGTTTATGTACCTCAGCTCCGGCCAGCGTGCGCGCAGCAGGCGGACAAACTCACGGTTTATCATCGGATAGGCTCCGTCAATTTCCGCCAGCGCCTTTTCAAAATGCACGTCCGCGGTGTCCTCGGAAATCCTCTCCCCCACCGTAAAGGCAATCAGCTCCCCGTCAACAAAAAGGGCCCCGCCCACAAGCCCAAGCCCGTCATAGTGCTCAAGGCCGCGCATTATCGCCGCGTGTTCGCCGCTGGCGTCATCGCCGTACTCCGGCTCATCCGCCCGCCAGCGCCCCAGCAGCTCCAGACACGCGGGAAAATCCCCCTTTTCCAGCTCGCGAAAGCTCCATTCCCGCGCCGCGCAGAAGCGGTTGACATAATTTCTTTTCGCATGAAGTTTTTTTCCGGCGAGCGTGTCCAGCTTTTCCGCGTCGTAAATGTAGTCGGCAAACTCTCTGTCCTCGGTAAAGGAAAATTTCCCGGGAAAAAGCCTTTCAAGCTCGGACAGTCCGCTCTCCTCCACGCCGCGAATGACAAAGCGGAAGCCGTTGGCGCAGGCGTACTCCCGCATGGCCTCAATAACCGGCGCGAGCTCGCCCGAGCCGACAGGAAAGGGATAAATCGGCGAACCGTGCGCATGGGCCAGAGCGATGAGCCTGCCTCCGAAATCGCAGACAAGCTGCCTGTACCTGCCGTCCCACATGAACATACTGCCGAAGCTGTAGTCCGCGCTGCGTGTGCCCGAGGCGAACACCCGCCCGTCTATCCATGTCTTATCCTCAATCCCGAGAGGATGAAATGTAAGCATCGGTTTTTATCTCCACAATTAATATGTATGTACGCAGTCTTCCCTGATGGCCGACTGAATGGTTTTCAAATCGACAAAGGTCTCCGGACGGCGGCGCGGGTCGCGCAGCAGGGCCGCGGGATGGTACAGCGCCATGACCTTCACGCCGCCGCGGTCAAACCATTGGCCGTGCTCGCGCGTTATCTTGAAGTCCGGTTTAATAAAGCGCATAGCCGCAATTCGTCCCAGACAGACGATTATTTTCGGCCTGATAAGCTCAAGCTGCGCGCCAAGCCACTGCGCGCAGGCGTCCTGCTCGGTGTTGAGCGGGTCGCGGTTCTGCGGCGGCCGGCACTTGACCATGTTTGCTATGTATATTTTCGTGCGGTCTAAGTCAATCAGCTCGAGCATGTCGTCAAGCAGCTTGCCCGCCCTGCCGACAAAGGGCTCGCCCTTGAGGTCCTCCTGCTCGCCGGGCCCCTCGCCGATGAAAACAACCTCCGCCTGCCTGTTTCCGACTCCGAAAACGACGTTGTGCCGCGTTTCACACAGCTGACAGCGCCGGCAGTTAAGGCATTCCCTTTCCAGTGTTTCCCAATCCATAATTTTTCTCCATAGTTAAATTCTAAAGCTGTAGACCGCACCATCATAGCACAAAAAATCCGATATTCCAAGTGGTAGCGCCCGATTTCATGACGATTTTATTCCGGCGCTTCCCCCGTGTCCTCCCCCTCGCCCTCCCCCGCATACAGAGTAGACGCCAAGCAGAACACAGTCACAAGCATCGCCAGCGCCAGCGCACACGCGCCGTAGCGCATCGGCAGCAGGTAACGCATGTTCAGATAGGCATAGTAGCCCAGCAGCGAGCCGAAGCTCACCAGCGCAGGAATCAGCGCCATCTGCGGCGCCAGCGCCGCCAGCGCAAGAGAGAGCACGTCGGCTATGAAAAAATACCGCTCGTGCATGTGCGGCAGCAAAAACGGCACGCCCAGGCAGATAAGCAGCGAGCAGCACAGCAGCGTCCGGTCGGTAACATCCCTCCTGCGGAAAAACATCCACGCATACACCAGCAGCAGAAACGCCGCCGCTCCCGCTATGCCCAGCAGCGAGAAAATCTGCCTGTCCACGTCTCCGCGCACGAGGGCGAACACGGACGAGGAGTTATAGTTTAGCGCGTCCCCCACGCTTCCGGCCTGACGAAAATACAGCAGCAGCGTGTCCATAAGCGGACGCCCCGCCAGCACCGCGGGCAGGACCACGATGAAATATGTCAGCGGAAACACCAGCAGGTGCTTCCACTTTATCCTCCCCGTGAACACAAACACCAGATAAACCGGCATCACAAACACGGCCTGAAGCTTGAAGGCGAAGGACAGCGCCACAGACGCCACCGACAAAACCGGCCGCCGCTCCAGCGCCAGACACACGCCCCAAAGCGCGAATGCCCCGTAAATACTGTCGCACTGTCCCCAGTACGCGCCGTTGAGCACCACCGTCGGCAGAAACAGCGTGACAAAAAAGCCCGCGGCCTGCGCCAACGCGCCGCCTGCGCACACACGCACAAGCCGCAGCACCGCCCACGCCAGCGCCACGTCGAAAAAAATTGAGAGCAGTTTTATAAGGTAAAGGTCCGGCACACCCGAATATGAAAACAGCGCCAGAAAATACAGGTAGGGCACGTTATAGTTGCCGATGCTCCGGGAAAGGGCGCGCCAGCCCCCGTTTTCACGGAAGAACTCCACCCACACGGCGAGAAAATTTTCATAGTCGAGCGTCCTGTGCTCCATGCACGCGCCGCGCACCAGCATCGCCGAAACCACAAGCACACAGCATATGATAACCGTGCGCCTGCCCCTGAGCAGCCCTTCAAAATACAGGACCGCCAGCGCGAACGCCCCCGGCACGGCAAGACCGAGAATAACCTCAAGCTCCATATAAGTCTCCAAACAAAAAAGGCGGCCCCCATAGCCGCCTTCGCAATTTCTAAAAAATCCCTTGACATATAAAGGGCGCAATGGTATAATTACTTGCTGCATTTTCAGGTGGGGGACATACTCCCCCACAATCATTTACGTTATTATTTTACCATATCCGCGCAGAAATTCAAGCCCTGACGCGCAGCAACCTACAACGCTCCCGTGTGTTCGCGGGAAAACATTCAAAGGAGTGAAGCTTAGATGCCAAAGGACGTCTACTACGGGAAAACTCTGAGAAAGAGCTTCGCCCGTACGCAGGAAATCCAGGATATGCCCCATCTGCTTGAGATACAGAAAAATTCTTACAAGTGGTTTCTCGACCAGGGTCTCAAGGAGGTATTTGCCGACGTCGATTCAGTGTCGGACTATTCCGGCAACCTTGAGCTGAGCTTTATCAGCTACTCCATGGACGAAAAGCCTAAGTACACCGAGCAGGAGTGCAAGGCCCGCGACGCCACCTACGCCGCTCCCCTTAAGGTCGGCGTACGCCTGCGCAACCGCGAGACCGAGGAGATAAAGGAGCAGGAAATCTTCATGGGGGATTTCCCCATCATGACAGCCGGCGGCACCTTTATCATCAACGGAGCCGAGCGCGTTATCGTCTCTCAGATAGTGCGCAGCCCCGGCATTTATTTTGATAAGAAAACGGACAAAGCCCTCAT
>CATJWA010000331.1 GCA_949744025.1 uncultured Eubacteriales bacterium | reverse complement strand
GCGTAAGCGACGGCGGAAGCGTGAGCTTCACCTTCACACCCGACGAGGGCTTTGAGGTCGCGGAGGTCAAGGTGGACGGACAGGCAGTCAGCTCCCCCGCGGGCTATGTTTTTTCGAGCGTACATGAGAGCCACGCGCTGTATGTAATCTTTCGCGAGATAAGCGGAGAGCCTGAGGCTGCGCCCGAACCGGCTCCTGAGACGCCCGAGCCAGAGGCGACACCGGAGGCAGATACGGGGCCGGAAGGCGACGTTACGCACGGCTTTTTCGCCTGACGCGATAAATCAGACATCAGACAGAGAGACGAGAGACAATGAACACAAAATCGAAAATCAGACAGAATGTATTCCCCATCCTTGCCGCGCTTATCTGGGGCACGGCGTTTGTCGCGCAGAGCGTGGCGTCGGACTATGTCAGTCCTCTTACCTTCAACACCGTGCGCTCGGCCATAGCCTTTTTAGTGCTGCTGCTTATCGCGCGCATAGCCGCGCGGCGGGCTCCGAGAGCAGAAAAGGCAGCGGAGGAAAAAAGC
Source organism: uncultured Eubacteriales bacterium (assembly GCA_949744025.1). Lineage (GTDB taxonomy): Bacteria > Bacillota > Clostridia > Oscillospirales > Oscillospiraceae > JAMPGF01. Next base: position 13,132 of record CATJWA010000331.1, on the reverse strand, counting down.
GCGGAACGCCGCGCGCTTATGCTCGGCGGTGTCTGCTGCGGTTTTTTTCTCGCGGTGGCCTCGAACCTTCAGCAGCTCGGGCTGGGGGATACCTCGCCGGGCAAGGCGGGCTTTATAACCGCGCTGTACGTCGTGCTTGTGCCGGTGTTCGGTATTTTCCTGCGCAAACGAGCGCCCGCGCAGGTCTGGGTCAGCGCCGTGATAGCCGTGGCGGGGCTGTACCTGCTGTGCGTCAGGGAGGGATTCTCCATTGAGCCGGGCGACTTTTATGTGCTGCTGTGTGCGGTTGTGTTTGCCTTTCACATACTCTGTATAGACTACTTTGTCCGGCGGGTGGACGGAATACGCCTTAGCTGCGCGCAGTTTCTTGTGGTAACGTTGCTTTCGGGCGCGGGGATGCTCGCTTTTGAGAATCCGGACGCGTCCGCCGTGGTTTCCTGCCTGCCGCAGCTTCTGTATGTGGGCGTATTCTCCAGCGGAGTGGCCTACACGCTGCAAATTTTAGCGCAGAAGGACTCTGACCCCACGGTTGTGACCATACTGCTGAGCCTTGAGTCGGTTTTTTCCGTGCTGGCAGGCGCGGTGATACTCGGGGACCGGCTCGCCGCGAGGGAGTACGTCGGCTGCGTGCTGATGTTTATCGCGGTGCTGCTGGCGCAGATACCGCTGCCGAAGCGGAAAAATTAAGGCTTCGACTTGCTGTACAGGCAGCCGCAGTAATCCTGACGGTATAAATCCAATTCCCGCGACAATTCGATGCTGCGCTGATAACCGCCGCGTTTTTTGAAATCGGAGGGCAGCCATTTCACGCCGTATTTTTCACCCATGGCGCGGCCTATGGCGTTTATCCGCTGCGCGTCCTTGTGCGGCGAGACGCTCAGGGTGGTGCAGTAATACTCAAAGCCGTGCTCCGCGGCCAGCCGTGCCGTCTCGCCGATGCGCAGGGCGAAGCAGGCAGTGCACCTTGCGCCGCCCTCGGGCTCGGATTCAAGCCCGCGCACGGCCTCGTCAAAATCCGCGCCGTCGTATCCGCACTGCATGTATCCCGCGCCGAAGTGCGCGAGGACCTTCTTCTGGTGGTCCAGGCGCTTGCCGTACTCGGCGCGGGGCTGGATATTCGGCCCGTAAAACAGCACTGTGACGCTGAAATACCGCGTGAGGTATTCCAGCACGTAGCTGCTGCACGGACCGCAGCAGCTGTGCAGCAAAAGCGTCGGATGCGTTCCCTCCAGCGAGGCGAGCAGCGCGTCGGTTTCAAGCTGGTAGTTTGTTTTCATGCCTTGCCTCTTTTTGAACTTTTTCTTAATTTTAACACGTTTCACAGGTTAAAGCTATATTTTTTGTTGACTTTGCGGAAATATTTTATTACTATAAAGGCACAAAGCCAAATTTTATGAAAAAAAGAAATGGAGGGACGTCAATGGATACTCGCATGAGCAAGGAAAACTACTATCTCGACATAGCCGACGCGGTACTTGAGCGCTCGACCTGTATGCGCAGGAAATACGGCGCGATTATCGTGCGCAGCGACGAGATAATTTCCACCGGCTACAACGGCGCGCCGCGCGGGCGAAAGAACTGCTCGGACCTCGGCTACTGCACACGCGAGGCCATGCAGATTCCCTCCGGCGAGCGGTATGAGCTGTGCCGCAGCGTCCACGCCGAGGCAAACGCCATAATCTCCGCATCAAGGCGCGACATGATAGGAGCCACGCTCTATCTCGTCGGCCGCGACGCGAAAACCGGCGGGCTGCTGTCCGACACGACCTCGTGCTCCATGTGCCGGCGGCAGATAATAAATGCGGGCATTGTAAAGGTCGTGGCGAGAACAGGCGAGGACGATTTCACAATCACAAACGTCGATGAATGGATCTTAAAAGACGATTCCGTACCGTCAAAAATTTAATCCGCTCAGCGTTTGAATAAATCACACTGAGGCAGGTTTCCACACCCTGCCGGCGCGCGGGAAAACGCGCGCAAGTAGAAAATGGAGGAATTTAATATGAAAACGATGTCCGTAAGAAGGCTGGCGCTGTCAGCCGTAGTTGCGGCGGTTTACGCCGCGCTGACTATGCTTCTGGCCCCGATAAGCTACGGGGAGGTTCAGCTTAGGCTGTCCGAGGCGCTGTGTATTCTGCCCTTTTTGGTGCCGAGTACAGCTTGGGGGGTATTTGTCGGGTGCCTGATTGCCAACCTGCTGAGTCCGATAGGGATACTGGATATTGTTTTCGGCTCACTGGCCACGCTGCTGGCCGCGCTGTGTACCGCCGCGATAGGCAAAACGGGCCGAGGCTGGGTGCAGTGTGTTTCGGCCTGCCTGATGCCGGTGCTGTTCAACGCTGTGATAGTCGGCGGGGTTATTACCTTCTCGTCAATATCGGAGCCTTTGTCCGCCGCGGGGCTGGCAGGCTTCGGCGTGACGGCGCTGTGGGTCGGGCTGGGTGAGCTTATCGTGCTGTTTGCGATTGGCCTGCCGCTGACCCGTATTTTGCCGCGGCAGAGATTTTTTCAAAATATAATTGACAGACTAAAAGAATGAAGCGGCACGGACAGGCGGCCTTGCCGCCTGTCCGTGCAAACGGAGGCAAAAGGGACATGAGAATACGAAAAGCGGTAATTCCGGCGGCGGGGCTTGGCACGAGGATGCTGCCGGCGACGAAAACAGTGCCGAAGGAAATGCTGCCGCTGGTAAACAAGCCGGTCTTGCAGTTCATAGTCGAGGAGGCGGTGGCCTCGGGAATTGAGGAAATAGTGCTTATCACCAGCAAGGAAAAAAAGGCGATGGACAACCACTTTCTTCCTGACCCCGAGCTGTATGAGCGCCTTATGAAAAAAGGAGCGAAGCGCGAGGCCGAGGCCATAGAACACGCCGCGCACCTGGCGAAATTCAGCTTTGTGGTGCAAAAGCAGCAGCGCGGATTGGGCGACGCGGTGTACTGCGCGAGGGAGCACATAGGCGACGAGCCCTTCGCCGTGCTGCTGGGCGACGATATCATGTACAACGAGGGTAAGCCGGTGCTGCGCCAGCTCATTGACGCCACGGAGAGGTACGGCTGCGCCAGCGTGGCCTGCCGCGAGGTCAGCGACGAGAGCATAGGGAAATATTCCTCTCTGGCGATGAGCCCGCTGGAGGAGCGTGTGTATGAGATACACGACATGAATGAGAAGCCCACGCCGGAGGAGAAGCTGTCCAACCACGCGATATTGGGCCGGTATGTGCTCACGCCGGAGATATTCGAGATACTTGAGAATACGCCGCCGGGCAGGAACGATGAGATACAGCTCACGGACGCCATGCGCGTGCTGTGCCGCAGGGAGCGTATGGTGGCGGTGGAATTCGAGGGGAGAAGATACGATACAGGCAACCCCAGGGATTACATTTCCACCTTCATAGACTTTGCCCTTAAGGACCCCGACATGGGCGACTGGACGCGCGAATTTATAATCGCGAAGGCCAGGGAGCTGTGGGGCAAGTGAGTTTACCCTATTTTGTGGGGGCCGAAAACGCTCGGCCCCCACAATTCGTAGTTGACATAGACTTTACTTTTAAGGTATAATTTACTTCACGTGGTTTCACGGACCGCGCTTATACGCCAACTACAGCGGGGCCTTCGGCTTCCCGCCGTTGAGTATAAAATCGAAAGGAGAAACGAAAATGCAGATCGGAACTTACCAGCCCAAAAAGCGCCAGCGCAAGAAAGAGCACGGTTTCCGCAAGAGAATGGCGACCTCCAACGGCCGCAAGGTCCTCGCCCGCCGCAGAGCGAAGGGCAGAGCCCGTCTCACCCATTAATTTGGTCCGGTACGGCGGCGTGTCGAAAAAGCGGCAGAGCCACTTTTTCGAGAAGGCCTCACTTCGCTTCGCGCCTCGGTTGGCCGTCAGAGACGGCCAATTCGACGCACGCTGCGCGCAAAGTGTTTTTCCGACGCACATGTCGTCGGTAAAACGATTAAATCTTATTCGCGCCTGCGGACGCGAACTCTGCGAGGCCTTTTCAACAGGCTGTTTATAGCATTCGGTTTTTCGGGCGGCTTGGGGTCGCCCTTGAGCCGTTTATGCGCAAATCGCTCGATTGAAGGGGGATAAGGCAATGAAATTCACCGTTACAATGAAAAAGAACTATGAATTTCGCCGCCTCTACACAAAGGGAACAAGCGCCGCCGCGCCGTACCTCGTGCTTTACGCACGGAAAACGGGAAAAGGCACAAGCCGTCTGGGAATAACCGTAAGCACAAAGGTGGGCAAGGCCGTGGTCAGAAACCGCGTCCGCCGCCGGATAAGGGAGATTTACCGCCTGCACGAGCATGAGCTTCAGCGCGGGACGCAGCTTGTCATAGTGGCGCGAACGCGCGCCGCCGCGGCCAGCTACGCCCAGCTTGAGCAGAGCTTCATGCGCGCGTGCGAAAAGCTCTCTCTGCTGAAAGCGGAGGGCGAAAAAGCATGAAAAGGCTGCTTATCGCCCTTGTAAGGTTTTACCGCCGGCGTATCTCACCGCTGACGCGGCCGCAGTGCCGCTTTGTGCCGACCTGCTCCCAATACGCGCTTGAGGCTCTGGAGAAATACGGAGCCGCAAAGGGCGCCTGGCTGACAGTCAAGCGCCTGTCCAGGTGCCACCCCTTTCACAGGGGCGGGCACGATTTTTACGACCCGGTGCCATAGAAAGTGCGGTGAGCGGTCCTGTAAAGGCCGCGCACCCGACAAAGGCGCCGGAGACAACAGGAGAAGAATATGTTAAACGCAATAGCGAAACCCTTTGGCATACTGCTGCTGTGGATTTACGGCATTGTGGGCAACTACGGCGTGTCCATCATCCTGTTTGCCTGTGTGGTCAAGCTCATTCTTTTGCCCTTCCAGATGAAGAGCAAAAAGAGCATGATGCGCATGAACCGGCTGTCAGGCAAAATGAAGGAGCTGGAAAAGCGCCACGAGGGCAACCAGCGCAAGTATCAGGAGGAGGTCGCCAAGCTTTATAAGGAGGAGGGCGTCAGCCCCATGTCGGGCTGCCTGTGGTCCCTGATTCCCTTCCCGATACTGCTGGCACTGTACCAGGCTATCCGATACCCGCTTACCACCATGATGGGCGTTCCCGCCGAGCTTTTGGCCGAGGGCGGCGCGATAGCGGCCAAGCTTGCCGAAACAGGCTTTGCCTCTACGATGAATGACGCATATATCCAGCTTGCCCAGTCACAGTGGATTTCCGCACACTGGGACAGCTTTGCCGGCCTGTCCGAGAAGCTTGTGCAGATAAACTACAACTTCCTCGGCCTGAACATCGGCGACATGCCGCAGTGGAATTTCTTCGTCAAGTGCGACTGGTCGAGTACCGCGAGCTGGCTGCCCGCGCTGGGCCTGTTCCTGATACCCGTTATCTCGGGCGTCATGAGTTGGCTGAGCATGAAGGTTAGCCAGGCCGCCAACCCGAGCGCCGGCGGAGCGCAGGCTCAGGCCGCGGCTCAGCAGATGAAGATAATGAATCTGATGATGCCTCTGGTGTCGGTGTACATCGGCTTTATCATGCCGGCCGCGCTGGGCGTGTACTGGATTGCAAACAGCCTGCTGGCCGTTATTCAGGAGCTTATTCTCAACCGCCATTACAAGAAGATAATGGACGCCGAGGACGCGGAGCGTCTTGAACGCGACAAGCTGCGCGAGGCGGAGTATGAGCGCAAGCGCCAGGAGACTGAGCGCCTCAAGGCCGAGGGCGCGACTACCCGTAACGCCAACACCAGCAAGAAAAAGCTCCAGGCCAAGCAGAAGGCGGAGCTGGATGAGCTGCGCGCCGCCGCTGTGCGTCAGGAGAAGGAGGAACGGCGTAAAAAGCTGGGTATCACCGAGGAGGAGAAGCCCGCCTCACAGGTTGGAAACCGCCGCTATGCACGGGGCAGAGCCTATGTGCCCGACCGTTACACCAATCCGGAGGCAGCCGCCGAGGCAACCGCCGCCGCGGCAGCGGAGTCCGAGTTCGGCGAGTCTATTGACGAGCTTGAAGTGGACGATGTGCCCGTGGCTGAGTCTGCCGCGGCTGAGGACGCGGAAACCGCCGCGGACGAGGGCGCTGGTGCATACGAGTCTGACGCCGCGAACGAGGACAGCGACCTCGACACGGATGAGGACGAGGCTTTTGACGAGCCTGACGAGGACGAAGACGACGAACAAGATCAGTAAAGAGGATTAATTCACTATGACAAAATCAATAGAAGTAAGCGGCAAGACCGAGGACGAAGCCATTGCCTCCGCGCTGCAGCAGCTCGGGGTGACGCGCGACGAGGTCTCTGTGGAGATCATTGAACGTGCTAAATCCGGCTTTTTGGGTCTTGGAGCCTCCCCTGCGCTTGTGCGCGTAAGCTATGAGGTGCGCGACGGACAGAGGGAGAAGGTTGAGGACTTCCTCGGCGGACTGCTCGAACGTATGGGCGTAGAGGCCGAGATGGAGATTACCGAGCGCGAGGACGGCGGGATAAACGTCAACCTCAGCGGCAAGGGCATGGGTGCGGTGATAGGCCGCCGCGGCGAGACGCTGGACGCGATACAGCATCTTGTCAACTACAGCGTCAACCGCGGAAGCGAAAAGCGCCTGCACATCAGCGTGGACGCGGAGAACTACCGCAGCAAGCGCGAGGAGTCGCTTGTGCGCCTGGCGGAGAAGATGGCGGCCAAGGCGGTCAAATACCGCCGAAGCATGGCTCTGGAACCCATGAACTCGTATGAACGCCATGTGATACACACCGCGCTGCAGAATTACGAGGGTGTGTCAACCGCCTCGACCGGCAGTGAGCCGAACCGCCGCGTGGTGGTGACCTACGAAAAAACAGAGACCGGCGGCAGTAAGCCGTCCAGCCGTGAATGGGCCTGAGAACGGGCCGCACCTGCCCCGCCGCCCGCCGGCGGAGACTTTGACGGAGGAACAACTGTTATGGTATTTGAGAAGGTGCGCGAGCTTTTGTCGTCCCAGCTTGAGGTGAGCGAGGACGAGATAAGCATGGACACGAACATCGTTGACGACCTCGGAGCGGATTCGCTGGACGTGGTCGAACTGATAACCTCGCTGGAGGAGGAGTACGGCATAGTGATAACCGACGAGGCAATCCGCGAGCTGTACACGGTGCGCGAGGTTGTGGAGTTTATCGAAAAGATAATATGACACAAACACGAAAAAAGGCCGTCCCGACAGGGATGGCCTTTTATATCACTTGACCGGAACTACCCAGCCGAACTCGTCGGGTTCGCGGCCCCACTGGATGCCTGTCAGGCTGTCGTAAAGCATCTGTGAGGTCGGGCCGATTTCGCCCTTGTTTATTACATACTCCTTGTCACCATAGGCCAGGGCGCCGACGGGTGAGACGACGGCGGCGGTGCCGCAGCCCCAGGCCTCCTCAAGAGTGCCGTTTTCCATCGCCGTGAGCAGCTCGTCAACGCTTATGCGGCGTTCCTCGGCTTCAATACCGCGATGGCGCAGCAGCTCGAGTATACTCTTGCGCGTGATGCCGGGCAATATAGAGCCTGTAAGTGCCGGGGTGACAATTTTGCCGGCTATCTTGAACATTATGTTCATCGCGCCGACCTCCTCGATATACCTGCGCTCTACTCCGTCAAGCCAGAGGACCTGGGCAAAGCCCTTTTCCTCGGCACGCTCGCCCGCGCGCACGCTTGCGGCATAGTTTCCGCCGCACTTGGCCTCGCCGGTGCCGCCGCGCACGGCGCGCACGTCCGCGGACTCTATCATTATCTTGACGGGGCTCAGGCCGCCGGCGTAGTAGCTGCCGCTCGGAGAGAGAATTATGAGAAACTGTGCATGCTCCACCGCGTGGACACCGAGATGCTCGTCCGTGCCGATAATGAACGGGCGGATGTACAGCGAGGTGCCCTCTCCGTGAGGCACCCAGTCCGCGTCAAGCTCGACGAGCTGCCTGAGCGCCTTGAGCGCAAAGTCTCCGTCAAATGTGGGCAGGCCCATGCGTATGGCGGAGTTATTCATGCGCTTGAAGTTCTCCTCGGGGCGGAACATGCAGATGCGTCCGTCCGCGGTGCGGTATGCCTTCAGGCCCTCGAAAATCTCCGCTCCGTAGTGCAGCACTGTGGACGCGGGGTGTATCGACAGCCGCGCAAAGGGGACGATTCGCGCGTCATGCCAGCCGGCTGCTTTGTCCCAGTCCATAACGAACATGTGGTCGGTGAATATGGAGCCGAAGCCGAGCTTTGACTCGTCCGCCGGCTTAACCGCCGGCGCTGTGGTTTTGGTGACTTTGATTTCCATTTGTTTCCCCTTCTTTGTGTGTAGTTAAGTTGGGCTTTGCCACGGAACGTTGGGCTCCGCCACGGAACTGCCGCCTTTTGCAAAGGACGGGCAAAAGCTTTAATTTGCGCATTCCGTTACCTCGCGGAGGACTAACGTTCACTATGTCCATTGAAGCAAATTAAAGTTCTTTTTGCCTGCTTTTTCTTGAAAGAAAAAGCAGGTCCCCGAAGCCGGAAGGCTTCAGGGACGAATAATCAATTCTATTCGCGGCGACGCCTGACTGCTCGCTTGCCGAGCCGTAACCGGCACGGAGCTTAAACTATTTAACCACAAGCAAACTCGCTTGTCAACAGTCAACACACCGTTAATTTACTTAATTAAAGACCTGCGCGGCTACCTTGTCACGCGCCGAGCCGAGCTGCTCGATAAAACGCTTTTCCAGCACGGTGAAACGGTGTCCGTTTGGATAGATGAGCAGATCCTTATAGCTGTTGTCGGGAACCGGACAGCGGCGCTGTACGAGGCCGTAGCGGTTGAGCATGTCCTCGGGTATCGGAGAGCTCCACATAAAGGTGGTGGGCATATGGCTGAGCAGCTCAAATTGATTGCCGCGCTCATAAAGGCGTATCTGACGGCTGACCTGCGTGCCGTGCTCCTGACCCGCCTCGCCGCGGGCTGACAAATAGGGTATCACAGTGTCGCCGTGAACTATCTCGGTGCAGTCGGTGAGCATTTCCGGCTCAAGCTTATCCGCCTCCGCCAGCGCGTGCTCGCGCGACATCAGCACAAGACACTCGAATTCCCAGACGGTCTCCGAGCTGAGACGGTGATGGGCAAGAAAATCGCTGAAATACTGCTCATAAATAGAGCGGTATCGGATTATGCCGAGGTTATAACGGCCGCTGGTGACATTATTTATAACCTCCATGGAGCTTGTCTCGCGGATATCGAGGTCCAGCCCGAGGCTTTCATCCAAGCCGGAGGCAAAGCTCACTATTGCGCCGGACAGCCAGCTCCCGCGCGAGACGGTTATGGCAAACTTTTGCAGGTCCTTTCCGGCGGCGGCCGAGAGCGCCTCTATACTTTCAATCTGGGAGAGTATGCTGCGCGCATAGTCGAGAAATACATTTCCTCTCGGTGTCGGAATAACTCCCTTGGGCGTGCGTTCAAATATGGCGAAGCCAATCGACTCCTCCAGCTCCTTTATCGCCTTGCTCAGGTTCGGCTGAGCCATCATAAGGTTGCGTGCCGCCCGGGAAATGGAGCTGGTCCTCTCAACCTCAACAGCGTACTTGAAAAGCGAAGTATTCATATCCAACCGTCCGTTTCAAAAATAAATTCACAGACCTTGCGCGCGCCCACCGCAGCGACGGCGCGGGGCGCCCCTGCCAAAATTTCTTTAACAGGAAGCCGCTCAAGACAGCTTCCTGTTAAAGCTTTCAAATTAAAGGATACGAAAGAAGCTTTAATTTGATTTGTCTCAGTCGATGTCCTCCATAAACCTTATGCTCTTGCTGACTATCATGTCGGCGCCGGTCTTTTCGAGGACCTCGTTAATAGTGGTCTTCTTGGAAATCTCCTCGAGGAAGGGGCGGGGAATGTTGTACTCGTCCTTGATGAAGTGGATGACGGCGAGCTCTGATACAAAGTAGTCAACGCAGCGCCAGCCGGTCCAGGGCAGCTCGGTCTTGTGGACCAGCTTCGGGTTGCCCTTCTTGTCGGTGTGGGTGCTCATGACTATAGTGGTTTTAGAGCCGGTGACAAGGTCCATGGCGCCGCCCATGCCGGCCGCGGCCTTGCCGGGAATCATCCAGTTTGCCAGGCAGCCGCGGGCGTCAACCTCGTAAGCGCCAAGCACGGTGATGTCAATATGCCCGCCGCGAATATAGCCGAAGGAGCGGAAGGAGTCAAAGCAGGCGGAGCCGACTCTCAGGGTGGAGGTGCGGCCACCGGCGTCAACCACGTTGGGGTCGAAGTCCTCGCCGGGCTTGGGCGCTCCGTTGAGGCCGACGGCGCCGTTCTCGGTGTCTATCCATATGTCAACACCCTCGGGCAGATAGTCCAGGCACTTGGTGGGCATGCCGATGCCGAGGTTGACAACGTTGCCGTCCTTGAAAAAGCGGGCGGTACGATAAGCTATCAGGTCTTTTCCGGTAAGTTCAAGCTGCATGATATTGTCTCCTTCCAATCATTCGGTCATGGGGCGGCCCTGGACGACGGCATCAACGATAAAGCCGGGTGTCATAATCTCGTCGGGGTCCAGCTCACCTATCTCAACGATTTCCTCAGCCTCAACAATGACGTACTCCGCTGCGGTTGCGAACACCTCATTGAAATTGCGGGAGGTGCGGCGGTAAACTACATTGCCCATCTTGTCGGCTTTCCAAGCGTGGATAAAGGCCACATCGCCCTTGAGCGGACGCTCAAGAATATAGCGCTTGCCGGTCTGCGGAGTGTCGGGCTCAACAAACTTGAACTGACGGGTCACGGTGTCGTATTCAAGCAGCTGCTTGCCCTCCTGCATGGGGGTGTGAACTCCGGTGGGGGTCAGGATGCCGCCGATACCGGCGCCGCCGGCGCGGACCTTCTCGCAGATAGAGCCCTGGGGGCAGAAGGTGACATTAATCTCGCCGTTGACGACCTTCTCGCAGGTTTCGGGGTTATTGCCGATGTGAGAGCAGGTGATGTGCTTGATGCGGTTGGCGTGGACCAGCTTGCCGATACCGCGGCCCTGAACGCTGGTGTTGTTGCTGATGATGTTCAGGTCGGTGATGTCGGTCTCGAGCAGGCCGTCAATCAGCGACTCGGCGACGCCGACGTTGACGAAGCCGGGCAGCAGCACGGTCATGCCGGTGTAGCAGTGCTCCTTGATGACCTCAGGGATGGTGGTGACTTTATTTTGCAAGACAATCTTTCCTTTCCTCCGGCCCAAAGTTTTTGAGCCTATATTTACTTCAAATCAATGACCTGCGGTCATTGATTTGATTGAATCCGCGGCCCCGTACCGGCTTTAGGCCGGTACGATGGCTTTTCGCATGCTCCTCGCCTCGCTTGTCCGCCGCAGGCGGCCAAACGAGACGGTCGCTACGCGAGTGGGATTTTTCCGACGCGCATGTCGCCGGAAAAATGATTTTATTTTATTTGCGGCTCGCCGCAAACTCTGCGAGGCTTCGGCCTCAGCATTTCTCCCAAATGGAAGCTACGCCCATGCCGCCGCCGATGCACAGCGTGGCGAGGCCGCGCTTGGCCTCGGGGCGCTTCATCATTTCATGCAGCAGGGTGACGATGATGCGCGCGCCGGAGGCGCCGACGGGGTGGCCGATAGCCAGAGCGCCGCCGTTTACGTTGACTTTGCTCATGTCGAAGTGCAGCTCACGGGCAACGGCGATGGACTGTGCGGCAAAGGCCTCGTTTGCTTCGATGAGGTCCATGTCGTCTATGGTCAGTCCGCCCTTTTCAAGAGCCTGACGGGAGGCGGGGATGGGGCCGACGCCCATTATTTTCGGGTCCACGCCGCCCTGGCCGTAGCTGACAAGCTTTGCCATCGGCTTGAGGTTGTACTTTTCGACAGCCTCCTTGGACGCGAGAATGATGCAGGCCGCGCCGTCGTTTACGCCGGAGGCGTTGCCGGCGGTCACGCGCGGGGTGTTGTAGTCCTCCTGATGGCCGAGACGCTCGGTGGCCTCAAAGGTGTCGGTTATCTTCTCGGGGCAGTTGTCCGCGGACACGGGAAAAGCGCCGCGCAGCTTGGCAAGGCCCTCGGCGGTGGTTCCCGGGCGGGGGAACTCGTCCACCTTCATCTCGACAACTTCCTTTTTCTTCTTTACGGGCACGGGGACTATCTCGTCATCAAAGCGGCCGGCAGCCTGAGCGGCGGCGCACTTGGTCTGGGAAGCGAGGGCGAACTCGTCCAAATCCTTGCGGGTGATGCCCCATACGTCGCAGATGTTCTCGGCGGTGGTGCCCATGTGGTAGTCGTTAAAGGCGTCCCACAGGCCGTCCTTGACCATAGTGTCGACCATCTTGGTGTCGAACATGCGCGCGCCGGTGCGGCCGCTGGGCATGGGGTAGGGGGCCTGGGTCATGTTCTCGGTGCCGCCGCAGACAATCACGTCCGCGTCGCCGGCGAGAATGGCGCGCGCGCCCTCGATGACGCTCTTCATTCCGGAGCCGCAGACCATGTTTATGGAATACGCGGGCACGGTGTAGGGCAGGCCGGCCTTGACTCCGACCTGGCGGGCCACGTTCTGACCCTGGGCGGCGCTGATGCAGCAGCCGAACATGACCTCGTCCACGGCCTCGGCGGGCACGTTTCCGCGCTTGAGAGCTTCTTTGACGACTATCGCGCCCAGCTCGGCGGCGGGGGTGTTGGAGTAGGAGCCGAGGAAGGAGCCCACGGCGGTGCGGCAGCAGCTTACGGCGTATATTTCTTTCATAGCAGGAACCTCCACATAAGAAAATATAATGTGCAAGAATATATGATGCAGACACGGGTATATTGCTATAACAAAAGTATAATCCCTTATAGCACAATAAGTCAAGGTTATCGCCGCAAATATTTTGCAAATATTTCTTGGTGCTTACGCACAATTTAGAGCAGCATATTTTTGTAAATATAAATAGTTGACAAAACATATTAATACAGGTATAGTAACTGTACTAACACAATTAATACACTTAGGACGGTTTGCGGAGAGGTGACAGCTTTGGTAACGATTAACAACAGGGACCCAAGGCCGATTTACGAGCAGATAAGCGACAGCTTCAAGCGGCTTATCATCTCGGGGGTCGTAGGTCCGGACGAGAAGCTGCCCTCCGTGCGCGAGCTGGCGGGCACGCTGGCGATAAATCCAAACACGATTCAGCGGGCCTACAGACAGCTTGAGGCGGAGGGC
>CATJWA010000330.1 GCA_949744025.1 uncultured Eubacteriales bacterium | reverse complement strand
CCGCACCGCTCGCTGCGTCCCGCTGCCACGGCGGCTTATGTTTTGTTTTCGCTGATAATCGGGCTTCCTGTTACGCTGCTGCTGATACTTGTCGGCGTTCCGGTGCTTCTGTTCGGCGGCGGAATTGTCGCGCTGGCTGTGTATGCGGCGGTGAACATCATCACCGAGCTGAGCATGTTCTCGGATATCTCGCTTGTGGCGGGTACGGGTCTGGTAATATGCGGCGTTGGCTTGCTCATAGCCTGGCTCGGGCTGTGGATCAGCGTTGAACTGGGCAGCCTGTGGATAAACTCGGTTGTGCTGCGTTTGGGAAGGGCCATGTGCTTTGAGAAGGAGGCGGACGGGGAATGAAGCATATCTGGAAGCTTGTGCTTATAATAGTTCTCGTTCTGATTGTGCTCGGCACGGCCTGCGCGGTAATCGGTCTGTTTACCGGCGCTTCCGTTGAGCGCATGATTGAGGTTTTTTTCGGCAGCCGCGAGACCTTCGAGCTGGCGATAGACCTTCTCAAGCAGGAGCTGGCAAGCATAAGGTAAGAGCGTTTTTGGTTATTTCAGCGGACCGCCCTCGGGCGGTCCGCTTTTTTGCAAAAATGCAGAAAAACGAAAAAATTTTCAGCATTTTTGCAGAGGAATTGCTTTTGCTATTTTGCGGCGGATGCTTTACAATAGTCGTATAAAGTACAGCCCCGTTCGGGAGGAACTGTGAAATGAGTACGGATTTTTCAGCGGTGCGGGAGGATTTCCCGATACTCCGCCAGAAGGTAAACGGCAAAAGCCTTGTCTATCTCGACAACGCCGCGACGATGCAGATGCCGCTCCGTGTGATGGAGGCTATGGAGACCCAGCAGCTTTCGCGCCACGCGAATGTCCACCGCGGCATACATTATCTGAGCGAGAGCTCGACAAGAGAGCTGGAGAACGCGCGCGACGCTCTTGCCGGCTTTATAAACGCGCGCAGCAGCACGGAGATAATCTTCACCTCCGGAGCCAGTCAGAGCCTGAATATGCTTGCCCAGAGCTTTGTCTCCGGTCTCGGCCTGGGGGACGAAATTCTCGTAACAGTTATGGAGCACCACTCCAACTTTGTGCCGTGGCAGCAGCTTTGCCTGCGCACCGGCGCGGTGTTCAGGGCCGTGCCGGTGACGGGAAACGGCGAGCTGGACATGAATGCCTTTCGCGCCATGCTCACGCCGCGCACGCGCCTTGTATCTGTTACCTATGTGTCCAACCTGCTCGGCACAGTCAATCCCGTGCGCGAAATTGTGCGCTCAGCGCACGATAACGGCAGTCTCGTCTGCTTAGACTGCGCTCAGGCAATGCGCCACGCAAGGCTTGATGTGCAGGAGCTCGACTGCGACTTTGCTGCGTTCTCCGGACACAAGATAGGCGGCCCCACCGGAACCGGAGTGCTTTACGGGCGTCTTGAGCTTCTGGAAAAGCTGCCGCCGGCCTGCTTCGGCGGTGGCATGGTTGAGCGCGTGACGCTTGAGGGCACAACCTTCGCCGCGCCGCCGCTCAAGTTCGAGACAGGCACGCCGAATATAACAGGGAACATCGGTCTGGCCGCCGCAGCACGGTATCTCGATGCGTTTGGCATAGAGTACATTGCCGAGCGCGAAAACGCGCTTCTTCGCCGCGCAGTGGAACTGCTCTCCGCGCTGCCTGAGGTTGAAATAGTGGGACATCCCCAAAACCGCTCGGGAGTGCTCAGCTTCAACGTGCGCTGCCTTCACTGTTTCGACGTGGCCAGTATGCTCGACCGGCTCGGCATAGCGGTGCGCTCGGGCCATCACTGCGCCCAGCCGCTCTTGGACGCCATGGGTTTAGACGGCACGGTGCGCGTCTCCCCCGCGTTTTACAACACCTTTGAGGAAATCGACGCGCTGGCCGAGGGGCTTGAGCGGATAATAAGGGTCACGAAAGGGGCAAGAAATGGAAAGCATTCTTGAAAAGGAGCAGCGTTTTATAAAGGATTTTAACGAAATCGGCGATGCCTTTGACCAGTACGCCTACCTCATCGAGCTGTCCTGCCTGCTCCCGCCCCTGCCGGAGGAGCTCAAAACGGACAAAAACGTGGTCGCGGGCTGCCAGTCCACGGTCTGGCTGGATATACACATCGACGGCGGGGTTTTCAATTTCGCCTCGGACAGCAACACGCTGATAATCAAGGGCGTGCTCTATATTTTGCAGGAGCTGTTCAACGGACAGCCGGCCGCCGAGGTTGCAGCCGCGAATTTAAGCTTTCTGCACGAGACCGCTATAATGGACACCTTTGAGTCGTCCCGGCAAAAGGGCATAGGCCATGTGATTGCCCAGCTCCGGAGGGAAGCGGCGGCAAAAAAGTAAAAGCGCTGAGAGCGGCCCCAGAGGGGTCGCTCTCAGCGTCAGTCTTGCGAAAAGCTGCTTCGCCGCTCTTTCGGCTATTTTTCATACTTAAACAGCAGAACTCCGCCTATCATCAGAGCAAGGCCGGCATACTTGGTCCAGGTGAAAGCCACCTTCTCGCTGTCCATGAGGCCGAAGGCGTCGATAAGCGCCGCGACCAAAAGCTGGGATATCAGAATGATTGAGATTGCAACGGTTGGGGAAAGCTGTTTTATACCGAGCATTACCGTGACAGTGATGACCAGACCCAGCACTCCGCCGAACCAGTAGAGCTTGTTCGTCTGACCGAGCTGGGCAAAGCTGCCGTCCTTCACAAACAGCAGGGCCAAAAGCGAGAGCGCCGCCGCCGTGCACTGTACGAGCGCGTTGGCGTGCATCGTGCCGATGCCCTCACCGAGACGGGTATTCATGACGCCCTGCACGCTCATGGCCATGCCGGCGATTATGCTCAATACTATTCCTGTCATGTTCCTTTCCTTTCTCCGGCTCCGGCAGCGTCCTCCACAGGCGTATCATCCCGCTGTCATTGAGCTGCTTGGCCGTTATCAGTAGTATGGGGAAAACTATCATGCCCACAACTCCGCAGGAGGCAAAGCCGACGTAAATTGCCAGCAGCGTTGCCAGCGGGTGCAATCCGAGCTGGTCTCCGAGGAGCTTGGCCTGAATGCAGTTTCGCAGCACCGTTACGGCGATATACACTATCACCAGTCCCAGCCCGAGGCTGAGCTGCCCGCGCAGCAGCTCATACAGCGCCCAGGGTATGAGCACCGTGCCCGTACCAAGCACCGGCAGCGCGTCTATAACCGCGGTAGCCAGCGCCAGCAGCAGCGCGTAGTTTACGCGAAGCAGCGCGAAGGCAGCCAGAAGCGCGAGGAAGATTATTATCATCATCAAGAGCTGGGCCCGCAGCCAACGCACTATTGTCCCGCGCAGACCGGAGCAGATTGCCGCGGTCCGTTCGCGTGCCGCGTCTGACATCTGCGCATACAGAAACTGCCGCAGGTCGGGGTAGGACGCGCTGGCAAAATAAGCGCCTATCACCAGCGTGACCACGAACAGCAGCGCCGCGGGGGCCGCGGCGGCGGCCGCCGTGAGAAGGTTCAAAAGCTTTCCTGACAGCAGTGCCGGCAGGGTCTTCAGGTG
>CATJWA010000329.1 GCA_949744025.1 uncultured Eubacteriales bacterium | reverse complement strand
TCTGGTCTGCCGCGCCTGTTTGATTTTTCAGCAGCTACGCCGGAGAATGGCGTTCACTGCGGCTTATACAGCCTTATGAATTTTTGTATAGCCTCATTTTCGTTATCGGGACGGTACCATATGCAGACCTTGCGCTTGCAGTAATCCTCGGAGAGCGGGCGGTAGGCTATCAGCTCGGATTCAGCCGAGCGCATGTGGCGGCCTATCACCGTTATTCCGTCGCCGCGGCGTATTCCCATAAACAGGGCCTCCATCTGGTTGAACAGGGCCGGCCCCTTGGGCGTGAAGCCCGCCTTGCGGCACATGCTTACCGTATGATGCCAGGAGGCGGAAAAATAGCTGTTGTCCACGCTGAAAAAATCGTAGTTCTTCAAGTCCGTCAGCGACAGCTCGCTTTTTCCCGCAAGCGGGTCGTCCTTGTTTATCAGCACTCCCAGTCCCTCCTCAAACATGTCCCGTTTCTCCAGTCCGACCATATTCGGCATTGGATAGCTGGCGGTTATTGCCAGGTCAACCTTTTCCTCAACCAATGCCTCAAACGCCTCGTTCGGGTCGCCGATAATATATTGCAGCTTTATCTCTGGATACCTGCTGCTGAACCGCTCCGGAGTGGAGCCGAGGTAATCATTCATCGCATAATACGGCACGCTTATGCGCAGACGGCTGCTGTAGCCGGACTTGAGTATTCTCATGCGCGAGCATATGTCGTCATAGTCCTCCACCAGCGCGCTGATGCGCTCTTTGAACATTTCCCCTGCCGGCGTGAGCGTCACCGACTGGGTGCTTCGGTTGAAAAGCTTTATGTCCAGCTCGTGCTCAAGCGCACTGATATGCCGGCTTAGCGCCGGCTGTGTTATAAACATGCTCTCCGCCGCCGTGCTGTAATTGAGGTACTTGGAAAGCGTGAGAAACTGGCGAAAGTGTTCAATCGAAGCCATTTTGTCTCCTCTCCTGCGCAAAATCCGACATGTTTTTCACACATACTTATGATATTTTTGCATAAAGCTCACAATAAAAACATTTCCCATAGATTATATTCCGGATATATAGTTATAGTCAAGAGGTACTACCACTTTTAACATGGAGGAAATGCAAATGTCAATCGTTCGCACCTATACGAACACTTTGGGGGGCCCTGCGGAGGTGCAGACGGAAAACGGCGTAATCCGCCGAATCCGTCCCATCAAGCTCGCCGAGGACGATGCCAGGGGCTGGACCATCGAGGCAAGAGGGAAAAAGTTTTCGCCGCCGCGCAGGGTGACGATGACGGCCATCGGTCTTCAGGACAAGGACAAGACCTACGCCTACGACCGCTTACTGTACCCGCTCATCCGCGAGGACTTTGTGGAGACGCCCGACGGCAAAAACCGCAATACAGAAAACCGCGGCAAGAGCGGCTACCGCCGCGCGAGCTGGGACGAGGCTCTCGGCCTTGTCGCGCGGGAGATAAAGCGCGTGCAGAACACCTACGGCAAGGAGTCCGTCACCGCCTGCACCGGCTCCCACCACTCCTGGGGCCTGGTGGGCTACAAGCTCTCGGCGTTCAAGCGTTTTTTCAACATGCTCGGCTACACCCAGGTTCAGGACAACCCCGACTCCTGGGAGGGCTTTCACTGGGGCGCGTCCCATGTCTACGGCCACTACTGGCGCCTCGGCTGTCCCGAGCCCTTTGACCTGCTCGAGGACTGCCTGAAAAATACCGACACGCTTGTTTTCTGGTCCCACGACCCCGACTCCACCCACTCCTGCTACTCCGCCAACGAGAACAACCTCTGGCGCCGCTGGTTCAAGGAGCTGGGAATCTCGGTTATATACGTTGACCCCTTTGTCAACTTCACCGCGGTCAAGCAGGGCGACAAATACATCACGCCCCGCCCCGGCACTGACTCCGCCGTGCTCGAGGCCATCGCCTACGTCTGGCTTACCGAGGACACCTACGACCACGACTACGTCGCGCAGCATGTCCACCGCTTTGACGAGTGGGCAGCGCGCATTCTGGGCAAGGGTCCGGACGGCGTAAAAAAGACTCCGAAGTGGGCCGAGGAAATCTCCGGCGTTCGCGCGCCCGTAATAAAGGCGCTGGCCCGTCGCTGGGCGTCCACCAATACAATGGGCGGCTCCGGCGTGCGCGTGGGCTGGGGCGGCGCCTGCCGCACCGACAACGGCACGGACTATTCCCGCCTGATGGTGCAGCTTTTTGCCATGCAGGGCATGGGCAAGCCTGGGCGCAATATGTGGACCGCCAACGCCGGCGCGCCGATGGACTACAACTTCTGGTTCGGCGGCTACTCCGACCCCAGGAGCACCATAGCCAACGAGCCCGTGGCAAACAAAACCGCGGTCAACTGCGTCGAGCAGAAGCTCTACCGCGCCACGCTGCCGGAGGCCATACTCAACGGCCATGACGAGTGGAACGGCGACGGCTTCTGCGGCCAGAGCCTTGAGCAGCAGTTCAACCACCATGTCTACCCTTTGCCCGGCTGCAACAGGGTGCATCTGCTCTACCGCTACGGCGGCAACTTCTTCGGCACCATGATAAACACCAACCGCTGGGCGGACATGTACCGCTCTCCGGAGCTGGAGTTCACCGTCAGCCAGGACATGCATCTCACGCCCGAGGGCAAATTCTGCGACGTTATCCTGCCCGCCTGCACCGTGCTCGAGCGCACGGACATCGGCGAGTTCTGCTCGTCCGGCAACAGCGGCTACGCCTCCCACGGCTAGAGCGGCAACAACTGGCAGGTCATAGTCTACCAGAAGGCCGCCATAAAGCCGCTGGGCGAATCCCAGAGCGACTACTGGATTTTCTCGCGGCTTGCCGAGCGCCTCGGCTTCGGAGAGGACTTCACCGAGGGCCGCGACGAGGAGGGCTGGTGCAAGCGCTTCTGGGAGACAAGCGACCTGTGCAAGCGCATAGGCTGGGAGGAATTCAAGCAGCGCGGCTACTATATCCCCGGCATTCCAGAGGACTGGGAGCGCCGCTGGGCTTTCCGCTGGTTCGCCGAGGGCACGGAGTGCAAAATGGTGCGCGACGAATGCATGGCCGAGGGCAAGCTTGGTACAAGAACGGGCAAAATAGAGTTTGTCTCCGAGCTGCTTGAGGAAAAGGAGCCGAACGACCCCGTGCGCGGCCCCATGGCCTTCTACAAGCCCAGCCGCGAGGGTCACTGCTCGCCGCTGTACGAAAAGTACAAGCTCCAGCTTATCACTCCCCACCCGCGCTTCGGCTTCCACACGCAGTACGACCAACACAACAAATGGCTCTGGGAGGTGCCCGAGCACCGGCAGGTCGTGGACGGTATGCCCTACGCGATAATCCGCATCCACCCCAGGCGCGCCGCCGAGCGCGGAATACACGACCGCGACATCGTGCGCGTCTGGAACGACAGGGGCGAGATACTGTGCATGGCCAAGGTAACCAACCGCCTTGAGGAGCACACCGTGCATCTCTACGGCTCCTCGGGCATGTACGAGCCGGCCGAGCCGGGCAAAAACAGCATCGACAAGGGCGGCTGCGCAAATATACTGACCAGTCCCGACATGATAGAGGGCCGGCACATCCCCGGCATGACGCCGAACTCCACCCTCGTGGAGATGGAGGTCTACAAGCAGCCGCTCAAGCCGGGCATGGTACTAAACGAGCTTTTGGAAAAAGCGAACGGGGAGGTAAAATAAGATGCGCTACGGTATAGCTGTCAACACCGAAAACTGCATGGCCTGCTACAACTGCTTCATGGCCTGCAAGGACGAGCACTGCGGCTTCGCCACGCCCGTTTCCGCGCCACAGCCACATGAGGGCCAATTCTGGGTCAATATCCAGACAAAGGAGCGCGGCGACGACAACCGCAAGGTCAAGACCAGCAACGTGGCCGTCATGTGCTCACACTGCGAGAATCCCGCCTGCGCGAAAGCGGCGAAAGACGGCGCGGTTTACAGGCGCAGCGACGGAATAGTTATAATCGACCCTGAGAAAGCTAAGGGACAGAAGGCCATTGCCGAGGCCTGCCCGATTGGCGCGATATTCTGGAACGAGGACTTACAGCTTCCTCAGAAATGCACCATGTGCGCGCACCTTCTCGACGAGGGCTACGCCGAGCCCCGATGCGTTGAGGCCTGCCCGAACGAGGCGCTGTTCTTCGGCGATCTGGACGACCCGAACAGCGCGGTCAGCCGCGCGATAGCCGCCGGACGCGCCACGCCGCTAAAGGCGCTGGAGGGAGCAGAAACCAACGTCAAATACCTCAACATCCCCACGGTGTTTCTCGCCGGCAGCGTATACCTGCCCGGCGACGAAACCGGCGAGGACCCTGCCGACGGCGCTGTCATAGAGCTGAGAAACCTCAAAACCGGCGAGGTGCTC
>CATJWA010000328.1 GCA_949744025.1 uncultured Eubacteriales bacterium | reverse complement strand
GGCGGCACCTGGCTTGACGAGGCCAACCGCCTGCCGCGTTATATTTCCCGCGGCATAGAGCACTACAGCGACAGGCAGATTGTCAACGCCTTTGCCGCGTGGTGCCACACCGGCGGCGAGGTCAGCGAGGGACTGCTGCGCCGCCGTCTTGCCGAGGCGCAGATGTTCCTCAATGACGACTACAGCGGCGAGGACGGCGGCTGGAGCTATCTTGTGCTCGACCCCGCCGAGGGCAGCGTGGACAGCGACATATACTGCTTTGAAAGCTCAAAGGCTTATGGCGTGTTGCCCGCCGCCGTGCGCGAGGGCTACGAATTTGCCGGCTGGGAGACCGAGGACGGCCGCCTTCTGCAAAGCGAGGACCGCGCGAATGAGAGCATGCGCGTCACCGCCGTGTGGGAGGTGCTGGACCTCTACCCCGACGTGACGACGGACGACTGGTTTTACCTCTACGTCACGCAGCTGAGCCGCCTCGGCGTGGTCGAGGGCTTTGACGACGGCAGCTTCTACCCCAACGAGGACGTCACCTGCGGTCAGGCGCTCAAGCTCATTACCCGCGCCGTAGGCTACAGCGAGAAGGCCGCGCCCGAGGAGGGCCACTGGGCGGAGAATTACCGCAAGTTCGCCGTGTCGAAGAAGTTCATCGGCGAGGAGGACATGGAGGATCTTGACACGGCCATAAGCCGCGACGAGATAGCCGATCTGACCGCCGCCGCTCTTGCCCTGGACGCCGGGGATACCAGCGGCAACCCCTTTGCCGACTCCGACCGCGGCAGCGTTGCCGCCCTGGCCCGAGCCGGAATAGTCATCGGCAGCGAGGAAAACGGACAGAAGGTGTTCAAGGGCTCCGACGGCATAACCCGCGCGGAGATAAGCACGATAGTCTGCCGTATAACCGAATATGTCAAGGACAAGTCCATAGTCTTTTCCGACTACCTTGTGCCCATAAACCACGACCTTGCCTCCAATCCGTACGACAGGGACCTGTTCTATATGGACGGCAGCCGCGTGTGCTATGACGACCTGCGCTATGACGTGCAGTACGGCATCGACGTGTCGTACTACCAGAAGGATATAGACTGGCAGGCCGTGGCGGACGACGGGATAGACTTTGCGATTCTCCGCGTGGGCTTTCGCGGCTACGGCGAGGGCACGCTAAACGAGGACGAGCGTTTTCGGGAGTATATCGCCGGCGCGAGCGAGGCGGGTCTGGACATCGGACTGTATATCTTCTCACAGGCGATAAACCCCGACGAGGCGCGCGAGGAGGCCGAGTTCGTGCTCGAGCGCATAGGCGATTACGATATCACCTACCCCATCGCCTTTGACTGGGAGCCCCTCAATTACAGCGGCTCGCGCTCAAAGGACTTTGATTACAGCGTGCTTACCGACTGCGCCCTGGCCTTCTGCGAGGTTATAGAGGACGCGGGCTACACCCCCATGGTGTATCTCAACCCGAGCTTTGCCTACCTGCGCTATGACATTGCCGAGCTCATGGACGCCCAGAAGATAATCTGGCTTGCCCACTATACTCAAAAGACCAATTATCTCTATGACTTCCAGATATGGCAGTACGGCTCCTCCGGCAGCGTAGACGGAATCGAAGGCCGCGTGGATATGGACATCGCGTTCGTAAACTACGGCGCGAAGGCCGCGGACGAAACGGAATAAGAAGCTGTAGACAGCGGCGGCAGGCCGTGATAAAAAAATCCCGTCAGGCTTATGCCTGACGGGATTTTTCACGCCTCATGCGCTCCGCTCGGGCGGCTGTGCCGGTGCGGCGCGAAATTTTCCACAAGCACGAACTCGAACATGAGCATGAGCACGGCCTGAATGACGAACATCGCGGTCATCACGCCGGAGCGGCTGTCGGACAGCGTGGCGATGCTCATGAACGCCGCGGCCTGCACGAAAAACAGCGCCGCGCCCGGCCGCGCCCGGCCGTAGTGGTAGGCCGCCAGCTCGTACCAGGCCATCACCGTCACGATAATTGCCAGCAGCTCCACCAGAAAAGCCCAGATAACGGGGTTTTCCGCGTTGTTCTTGTAACTGCACACCAGCCACATGCACTCAAAGAGCACCGGAACAAGGCAGGCGCTGCGGCTCATTGCCGCGGAGCCGTCGGCCTTGACCATTATGAACATCATGGCCGTGCCGCCGAAAATGCACGCCGCGGCGAAAAGCCGCTCCAGCGACGGATACCGCGCCCCCGGCGCGGAGAACATCAGCACAACGCCCAGCACAATCATAGCCGCGCCGCAGAGCTTGCACATAATGTCGGGCGCGAAGGTGGCCGGCCGCAGCGCCAGCGCGGGGTCCTTTTCGCAGACACAGCGCTTTGACCACATAAGCGCCATGACAATGAACAGCGCGGCCGCGGCCAGCAGGTATACCGCCATGAGCAGCGTGGTTTTTGCAAAGGGCAGCATCAGCCCCGTGTCCGGCTCGAAGGCGTTGATATTCTCCAGCCATCGGAAAAAAGCGCCGAACACTCCCGTCACCGCGGTTATAAGCACCATCTTTAAAGCGTCTTTTCGCATAATTTGTTGACCTTCCAAATAGAGTTAGTATGGGTGTTTCCGGAAGGCCGCGCATCTCCCGCACCCCCGGCGCGGACCACAGCGCGGCGGATACCCCGGCATGGAAGTATTTTATACCTGTTTTCAGCTTACGTCAAGTGACGCGTGGAGGTAGGACGAATGAGAAGAATAGCGCTGTTTTCAGTCATAATGATAGTGTTGGCCTTTTTGCTGCCCATGGCCTTTGCCTCGCCTCCGGATAAGGTTCCGGAGCCGCCCCGTGACAGCGCGGACGAGCCCGTCGAAGCTTCTCCCGCCCCGGAGGCGGAGAACAGCCCCGAACCGGAGCACGGCCGCTCGATAATCGACAGCGACATAGCCCTGCGTGTGCTCGACGGCGGCGAGGTCCGCGAGATGAGCATGGCGGAGTATCTGCCGCTGACCCTGGCCGCGGAGATGCCGGCCGCCTTTGACGGCGAGGCGCTCAAGGCCCAGGCCGTGGCCCCGCGCACCTACACGATATACAACATGACCAACCGCAAGCAGACCCACCCCGACGCGGACATATGCACCGATTACGGCTGCTGCGCCGCGTTCGCCGACGAGGAGCAGCTTCGCGAGACCTGGGGCTCGGGCTTTGAGAAGTATTACGCCAAAATTCTCTCCGCCGTGAGCGACACCGACGGGCAGTACCTCGTCTGGCAGGACGAACCGGCCCTTGCGGTGTTCCACTCCTCGTCCGTGGGACAGACTGAGGACAGCGCCAGCGTTTGGAGCGCGCAGCCATATCTTGTGAGCGTCAGCTCGCCAGAGACGGAAAGGGACGTGAGCAATCTTGTCGGCAGCGTGGAGGTAAGCCCCTCGGACTTTTCCGCGAGCGTGCTTGCCGTGTACCCCGACGCGCAGCTCTCCGGCGAGCCCTCCGGCTGGCTG
Organism: uncultured Eubacteriales bacterium; assembly: GCA_949744025.1. GTDB lineage: Bacteria > Bacillota > Clostridia > Oscillospirales > Oscillospiraceae > JAMPGF01. Next base: position 5,905 of record CATJWA010000328.1, on the reverse strand, counting down.
GGGGAGGTCCGGCGCAACAGCAGCGGCCGCGTCGGCAGCATGTACATAGGTGGGCAGGAAATTTCCGGCACGGCTGTGCGTACCATGTTCTCGCTGCGCTCAACGGACTTTGATTTGAGCTTCGACGGTGAAAAATTCGTGTTCACCGTGCGCGGCTACGGCCACGGCGTCGGCATGAGCCAGTACGGCGCCAACGTCATGGCCAAAAACGGCAGCGGCTACGGCGAAATCCTGGAGCACTACTACCCCGGCACCGAGCTGGTGGTATCAGTATACAAATAAAACAAGCGGCTTTGCCGCTTGTTTTATTTTATCCCCTCAATGCTTGTCAGCGAAATCTCCCCGCTGCTGAGCGTAACGCGCCCGACGCCGTCGGTGTCCACCACCAGAGCGCCGCTTTCGTCTATGTCCACGGCCGTGCCGTAATGCGTCACGCCGCCGCTGACATAGCTTATCCTGCGTGAGAGCACCACGGACAGCGCCCTGTATTCGTCGATGTACGAGCGGTCGCGCGGATTGTAGCGCAGCAGTCGGTTTGTTATCTCCGCGGCCAGCTCGTTTTTCACGGCCCCGCAGCCCAAAAAGCCTATGATGTCCTCCAGCCCGGCGGGCACCGCGCTCGGGTGCAGGTTCACGCCGATGCCCACCACGGCGGACAGGGCCTGCCCGTCCTCAAAGGAGCTGACCGCCTCCGTGAGTATGCCGCAGACCTTTTTGCCCCCGTAGAATACGTCGTTGACCCACTTCACGCCGCTTTCGAGTCCCGTCACGTCCCGTATGGCTCCCGCGACGCAGACCGCGGCCCAGGTCGTAATGCCCACCGCGTCGACGTGCGGCATATCCAGGCGCAGCGCCGCGCTCATGTAAAGACCCGCGTCCGGCGGCGAGAAAAAAGACTTGCCGTTTCTCCCGCGTCCTCCGGACTGCTGCCGCGCCAGCACAAGACAGCGCCCCTCGCCCGCGGCAATGCGCCGCCGGCACTCGCTGCTTGTGGAGTCCACCGTCTCCAGCACGTATACCGGCAGGCTCCTGTCCTCGAGCAGCGAGGAAATCACGCCGGCGCTGAGCGCGTCGCTGTCGTGCAGCAGGCTGTAGCCGCGGTTGGTCGCGGAGTCAATCTCATAGCCGGACTGCCTGAGCGCCTCCACCGCCTTCCAGACGGCGTTGCGCGACACGCCGAGCTGCCGCGCCAGCTCCTGCCCGGACACGGGCGCGTCCGCGCCGCGCAGCCGGAGCAGAACATCATCCTTAAGTGCCATTGCGTACCCTCCTTCTCACTCACAGGCCCTCCGTCACATAAAACGCCAGAGCGTTTATCATCGCGTGAAAGGCAACCGGCGTCCAAATGCTTCCGCTGCGCTCGTACTGCCAGGCCAGCACAAGGGATACCGGCAGGTATTGCAGCATGTAGATAAAAAGCCGCGCGTCGCCGCTGACAAGCACATACTGCCACACATGCAGCAGCGAAAACAGCAGCGCCGACGCCGCGTAGGCCAGGACTCTGCTTTTCCGCCGTATGGTTCCGAACACCACGCCCCGGAAAAGCGCCTCCTCCACTATGGGAACGAGAAGGACCCCAATGCCGGTCATCGCGCTGAAATCCGCACCGGCCAGCTCGGCCAGCTCCGCGCTGTTGGGGTTATCCGGCGCGCCGAGCGCAAGCATAAGGACAAAATACACCGCGATTGACATAACCCAGTATGCCGCAAAGCCGATGGCCAGACACAGCGCCGCGCGCCCCGGCGCGTCGAGCAGCACGTAAAAATTCCTCCTGAGCCACTCACCCATGACCGCCAGCACAAAGACTATCCCAAGGCCGAAGTAAATCTCGTTGACCGTAATGCCCGACAGATTGGCGCGCGTAAAGTAGGCAATCATCCCGATAAACAGCGGAATAAGCGCGAAATGCATCGGCAGGTAAAACCAGCCGAGCACCTCCTGCGTCTGCGTCAGCCCGTTGTCGCACTCGGGACAGGCGAAAATCCGCTTTATCATTCCTCCACCTTCTTTTTCAGCTCATAGAGCAGGTTAAAGGCCTCTATGGGCGTGAGCGTGTCCAGGTCCGTGCGCCGCAGGATGCGGCAGACCTCGCCGGAGCCGACGTCCGTCATGCTTATCTGCCCGGCCCCGTCCGGAACCGGCGCGCTCACCCTCGGCGCGGCCCCCGCGGCCTCCAGCTCTCTGAGATAGCCCTTTGCCTTGCTTATCACCGCGTCGGGCACCCCCGCGAGCTTTGCCACCTCGATTCCGTAGCTGTCGTCCGCCGCGCCGGGGACTATCTTGCGCAGGAAAATCAGCCGTCCGGCCTGCTTTTTCGCGCTGATGCTGTAGTTTTTCACGCCCGGCACCACGCCCTCGAGCGCACCGAGCTCGTGATAGTGCGTGGCAAACATCGTCTTGGCGCCGAGCCTGCGCCTGTCCGCGCAGTATTCCAGCGCCGCCCGGGCTATCGCCATGCCGTCATAGGTGGAGGTGCCTCGGCCAATCTCGTCTAAAATCAGCAGGCTGGCCGGCGTGGCGTACCTGAGTATGGTGGCCAGCTCGCTCATCTCCACCATGAAGGTGGACTGCCCCGCGGACAGGTCGTCGCTTGCGCCTATGCGCGTGAACACCCTGTCCACAACGCCAATGCGCGCGCTTTTCGCGGGTACGAAGGAGCCAATCTGCGCCATGAGCGCGATAAGCGCCGTCTGGCGCATGTAGGTCGATTTACCGGCCATGTTCGGGCCCGTGACTATGGCCAGAGAGTTGTCCGCGTCGTCGAGGTAGGTGTCGTTGGGCACAAACAGCGTGTCCCGGCGCATCTGCTCAACCACGGGGTGGCGCCCCTCGATGATGTGCAGCCTCCGGCTTAGGTCCACCTCCGGCATGGAGTAATTGTTTCTGACCGCCGTCTCGGCCAGCGAGCACAGGCAGTCGAGCTCCGCCACGCGGTCGGCGGCGTACTGTATGCGCTCGACCTGCGCCGCCACGCTCTCCCGAAGCTGCGTGAACAGCTCGAACTCGAGCTCGCACAGACGGTCTCCCGCGGACAGCAGCGTGCCCTCCAGCTCCTTGAGCTCGGGGGTGAAATAGCGCTCGTTGTTCGCCAAGGTCTGCTTGCGTATGTATTCCGGCGGCAGGGTCACATCCCCCGCGGAGCGGGGCACGTCTATGTAGTAGCCGAAAACCCTGTTGTAGCCGGTCTTGAGCTTTTTTATACCCGTGCGCTCCCTTTCCCTCTCCTCAAGCGCGCGCACCATGTCCGCGCCGTGGTTCTTCACCTGGCGCAGCCGGTCAATCTCCTCGTTCCAGCCGTCGGCAAAGATGCCGCCCTCGCGCACGGAAAAGGGCGGGTCGGCGCATATCGCGCCGGAGAGCAGGCCGCTTACGTCATCAAGCGTGTCCATCTCCGCCCCCCGCCGCAGCAGGCGGCTGGACGTACCCGACAGCAGCGAGCACAGCCGCGGCAGCACGAGGCAGTATTCGCCCAGCGCCTTGAGGTCACGGCCGTTGGCCGTGCCGTAAACTGCCTTGCCGACAAGGCGGCGCATGTCGCCTATCTCCCTGAGCGCGAGCGTCAGCTCCCCGCGCAGCACCGCGTCGGCGTAAAGCTCGCCTACGGCGGTCAGACGGTTGTTTATCGCCGTGAGCCCCAGCAGCGGCCGCTCTACCCAGCTTCGGAGCATTCGCGCGCCCATGGGCGTCCTTGTCCTGTCCAGCACCCAGAGCAGACTGCCCTTCTTCTCGCCCGTGCGCAGGCTCTGCGTCAGCTCAAGGCTGCGCATGGCCGCGTAGTCGAGCTCCATGTACTGCTCGCCGGAGAGCACCTCCAATTTGTTTATGTGCGAGATGTCGAATTTCTGCGTCTGCTCAATGTAGCCGAGCAGGGCCCCCGCCGCGCGGACGGAGCAGTCCGCCTCCGGCCCCGTGAAGCCGAGCTCCTCCGCGCTTGAGGCGGAAAACCGGAGGCACACCCGCTCGGCGCACTGTACCGGGTCAAACGCGTCCGCGGCCGACTCGGGCATCGCGTCGAGCCTGCCGGTGATAAAGGCCATAATCTGAACATTTGCCTCCGCCGTCTCGCTGAGCACGGCCTCGCGGGGAGCGAAGCGGCCCAGCTCGTTTATGATGTGCCCCGCCGCGTCCGAGGCAAAGCCGGAGACGCAGAATTCGCCCGTGGACACATCGGCAAAGCAGACCGAGCCCGCCTCGCCGTTTGCGTCCAGACAGATTGCGCAGATATAGTTGCTGCGCGAGTCGTCGAGCATGCTGCTCTCGGTCACGGTGCCGGGGGTTATCACGCGGATAACGTCGCGCGTGACTATGCCCTTTGCCAGCGCGGGGTCCTCCATCTGCTCGCAGATGGCAATCTTGTAGCCCTTGGCGATAAGCCGGCCGATGTAGGCCTCGGCGCTGTGGTAGGGCACGCCGCACATGGGCGTCTGCTCCTCGGCGGGCTTGCCGCGGTCGCGCGTGGTCAGCGCCAGGTCCAGCTCCTTCGAGGCAAGCACCGCGTCGTCGTCAAACATCTCATAGAAATCGCCGAGCCTGAAAAACAGCAGACAGTCGTTGTACTGTGACTTTATCTGGTTGTACTGCGCCTTCATCGGCGTTATCTCAGCCATCGCATACCTCCGCACATTCCCCAAACAGCGCCCATGTGGCCGCCTTTTCTATCTTCACGTCGGCAAAGCGCCCGATAAGCTCCCGCCCGCCGCGCAGGTGGACAAGCCTGCCGCCGTTGGTGCGGCTTGTGAGCGGATAGTCCCTGTCGCTGTTTTCCCCGTCCACCAGCACGCGCACGGTCCTGCCCACATATTCGCCGTGCTTTTCCAGGGAAATGGAGTTGGACAGCTCAAGCAGCCGGTCAAAATTCCTCTGCTTGTCCTGCCGGGACATGGGGTCGGGCATCGCCGCCGCCGGCGTGCCCGCGCGTGGGGAGTAGATGAATGTGAACATCGCGTCATACCTCACCCTGCGCACAAGCTCCAGCGTATCCTCAAACTCCGCGTCCGTCTCCCCCGGAAAGCCCACAATGATGTCGGTCGTCAGCACTATGTCCGGCATGTACCGCCGCGCCAGCGCCGCCTTTTCCATGTACTGCTCCGCCGTGTAGCCCCTGTTCATCGCCCGCAGCACCCGGTCGTTTCCCGCCTGCACCGGCAGATGGAGCTGCCGCGCGCACTTTTCGCACTCTGCCATGGTCCGGAACAGCTTCTCCGTGGCGTCCTTGGGGTGGCTTGTCATAAAGCGTATCAGAAACTCGCCCGGTATGTCGTTTATCATGCGGATGAGGTCCGCGAAGTCCACGCCTACGCCCAGGTCGCGCCCGTAGCTGTTGACGTTCTGGCCCAGCAGCGTTATTTCCCTGCATCCGTTTTCCACAAGGGCTCGCGCCTCGCTCACAATGTCCTCCGGCCGCCGCGAGCGCTCCCGCCCGCGCACATGGGGCACCACGCAGTAGGTGCAGAAGTTGTTGCAGCCGTACATAACCGACAGCCAGCCGCGCAGCGCGCCGTCCCGCGCCCTGGGCAGCCCCTCGCATACCGCGCCGTCGGACTGCCTCGTCTCAAAAACGCGCTTTTTGCCCGTCAGCACGCGCTCCAGAAGCTCGGGAAAGCGCCAGAGCTCGTGCGGCCCGAAAACCAGCCTGACGATGGGATAGGATTTTTTAATCCTATCGGCCATGTGCTCCTGCTGCACCATGCAGCCGCACAGCGCGATAATCTGGTCCGGATTTGCCTTTTTCGTGTGGTTGAGCGCGCCCACGTTGCCGAGTATGCGCATCTCCGCGTGCTCGCGCACCGCGCAGGTGTTCACCACGATGATGTCGGCCTGAAACTCGTCGTCGGTAAAGCCGCAGCCCATCTCGCGCAGATAGCCGCGCAGAACCTCGCTGTCGGACTCGTTCTGCTGGCAGCCG
>CATJWA010000327.1 GCA_949744025.1 uncultured Eubacteriales bacterium | reverse complement strand
TTGCGTTTTGTGAATCTTGTATTAAAATAGAATTGATTGACAAAAGTTTTTCATACTTCGCGGTCCCTGGCCGGGGCACGCACTGCTTTATTTTACATGAAAAAAGCTACAATTACAACACGGGAGGTCACCAACCATGAAAATTCTTGTTATCAACGCCGGAAGCTCGTCTCTGAAGTATCAGCTCATTGATATGGACAACGAGTCGCTTCTGGCAAAGGGTCTTTGCGAGCGCATCGGGCTCGACGGCAAATTCACCTATAAGCCGCTTATCGGCGGCAAGCAGAAGATTGACGCCGTGGACGTTCCCATGCCCACCCATTCCGAGGCCATTCAGGCCGTTTTGAAGGCTCTGGTTGACCCCGAAAACGGCGTTATCAGGAGCATGGATGAAATTGACGCCTGCGGCCACCGCGTGCTGCACGGCGGCATGGAGTTCACAGAGTCCTGCCTTGTGGACGACGCCGTTGAGGAGGCCATCAAGCGCTGCATCCCCCTCGGACCGCTCCACAACCCCGCCAACCTCATGGGCATCAAGGCCTGCCAGGACGTCATGCCCGGCACTCCCCAGGTTGCGGTTTTCGACACCGCCTTCCATATGACCATGCCCCCCAAGGCCTACATCTACGCAATCCCCTACGAGTATTACGAGAACGACAACGTGCGCCGCTACGGCTTCCACGGCACCTCCCACCGTTACGTCTCCGCGCGCTGCGTCGAGCTTCTCGGCAATCCCGAGCACAGCAAAATTATCTGCTGCCACCTGGGCAACGGCTCGTCCCTGTCCGCCTGCGTTGACGGCAAGTGCGCCGACACCACCATGGGCCTCGGGCCTCTCGCCGGCGTGTGCATGGGCACCCGCTGCGGCGACATTGACGGCACCATAATCGAGTATCTCATGGGCCGCCACGGCTACAGCATCGAGGAGATGATGAACATCCTCAACAAGAAGTCCGGCGTCATGGGCATCTCCGGTGTGTCCTCCGACTTCCGCGACCTGGCCGAGGCGGAGGAGACCAATCCCCGCGCAAAGCTGGCGCTGGAGAAGTTCTTCTACGACGTGAAAAAGAGCATCGGCGCCTACGCCGCGGCCATGGGCGGGGTTGACGCCATAGTGTTCACCGCCGGCATAGGTGAAAACGGCGTCGAGGACCGCGCGCGCATCTGCGAGGGTCTGGAGTACATGGGCGTGAAGATAGACCCGCAGCGCAACGCCGAGCGTGCCGACGAGCACATTATCTCCACCGATGACAGCAAGGTCAAGGTCTTTGTCATCGCCACAAACGAGGAGCTGATGATAGCCCGCGACACCAAGGCGATAGTTGAGAAGAAGTAAAGCAAAAGGGGCGGCCGCGGCTGCCCCTTTACTTTAATAGCTTTATTTTGCGTATCAAGAGGAACGTCAATGAAAAAGCGAAGGAAAATCGCCGCAGTGTCCATACTGCTGGCCGCAGCTTGTATTGTTGCTTTTGTGCTCTGGTATCAGGCGCCTGTACACAGGCGCATTGAGCTGGACTTGTATGACGACAACGGCACTGCCGCTGCCGCGCAGTTTGACATCGCCATCCGCCGTTCTGTTCTTCCTGACAGGCCGGACAGCCTGCGGGGGAGCATTGCATTTGACGGAAAGCGCTACGAGACCACGGACTTATATGGCGGCCAGTCAAATTACTTTTATGAAGTAAACCAGCTACAGGAGGGCGGCACTATGATAGAAATAATGCAAAATTCTATCTTCTTGTTTTACATAGAGTTTGCCCCGGATTACTCCTCCTTTGAGCTTCTGGCAATGAGCCATAAAGTCAACGGAGAAGCCAAAACGTGGCGGAGCTATATACAATAAAGAGGGGGAACAATATGACCAGTAAAATTGCCGAGGCGCTTAGGCTTACAAACCAGTCAGGCGCAACAGCGCGTTGCTTTTCATTCCCGCCCCGAGGTGGTACAATATCCCCGAGGTGATGATTTACATGGATACAAAGGATATTATTTTGCAGCTTAGAACCAAAAACGGCCTGTCCCAGGAGGAGCTTGCGGCCAAAGCCTACGTTACACGTCAGGCCGTGTCGCGCTGGGAGACCGGAGAGACCGTGCCGAACACGGAGACGCTCAAGCTGCTATCCACGCTGTTCGACGTTTCCATCAATACGCTTCTGGGCTCTCCGCGGCAGCTTGTCTGCCAGTGCTGCGGTATGCCGCTTGACGACTCGTCCATAAGCCGCGAGCCGGACGGCTCCTTCAACGAGGAATACTGCAAGTGGTGCTACACCGGCGGGAAATTTGTCTACACAAGCCTTGAGGAGCTGACGGACTTCCTCGTCGGACATATGTCGAACGAAAAATTTCCTCCCGAGCAGGCCCGCGCCTATCTCGGAGAGCTTCTCCCGAAGCTGAACCACTGGTCGCGCGACAGGAAATGAACATAGATACAAGCAGCCCTCCCCGCCAATGCGGGGAGGGCTGTTAAATTGTCAATATCCGGCTACGCCGCTTTTTTTACGTTCAGCGCCCTCATTGCGTTGAGCACCGCTATCACGCACACGCCCACGTCGGCGAAGCTGGCCTCCCACATGTTCGCGTATCCCAGCGCGCCGAGAATGAGCATTACAAGCTTCACCGCCAGCGCGAACACAATGTTCTGCATGACTATCCGCTTCGTGCGCCGGGATATTCGCATGGCCGTGACTATCTTCTCGGGCTTGTCGTCCATGAGCACTATGTCCGCGGCCTCAATCGCCGCGTCGGAGCCCAGCGCGCCCATCGCTATGCCTATGTCCGCACGGGAGATCACCGGCGCGTCGTTAATCCCGTCGCCGACGAACACGAGCTTGCCGCGCGGCGAGGTCTCGTTCAGCAGCTCCTCAACGCGCTTGACCTTGTCCCCAGGCAAAAGCTCGGCGTGGAATTCGTCTATTCCCAGCTCGGCGGCGGCCTTTTGCGCCGCGGCGGCCCTGTCGCCGCTGAGCATGACGGTTCTGCGTATCCCCTGCGCCTTCATGCCGGCTACAGCCTCCTTAGCCCCCGGCTTTAGCTCGTCGGATATCACCACGCAGCCGGCGTACCGTCCGTCCGCGGCCACATGCACCACCGTTCCGGTCTCGTCCATATGCCGCGGGGTTATGCCGCGGGAGTCCATCAGCCGCTCGTTTCCGGCCAGTACCTCCACGCCGTCCACCATAGCGCGTACGCCGTGCCCCGCCGTCTCCTCCACGTCGCTCACGCGCTGCCTGTCGGCCTCGCCGCCCCAGGCCCGGCGCAGCGACTGCGCTATCGGGTGGTCGGAATACGCCTCCGCCAGCGCCGCGTACTCGAGCAGCTTTTCCTTCGCGCAGTCACACGGATATACGCCCGTGACGCTGAAGCTGCCCTTTGTCAGCGTCCCTGTCTTGTCCATGACCACAAGCTCGGCGTGGGTGAGCGCGTCCATGTAGTTTGAGCCCTTTATGAGTATGCCCTGCTTCGAGGCTCCGCCTATTCCGCCGAAAAAGGTCAGCGGCACGGATATGACCAGCGCGCAGGGACAGGATATTACCAGAAATATCAGCGCACGGTGTATCCACTCGCTCCAGCCGCCCGCGATAAGCGGCGGCACAAACGCCAGAAGCAGCGCCCCTATAACCACGCAGGGCGTGTACCAGTGCGCAAAGCGGGTGATGAAGTTCTCGCTTCTGGACTTGCTCGCGGCGGAGCTTTCCACCAGCTCGAGTATCTTCGCCACCGTGGACTGGCCGAAGCCGCGCGTCGTCCTCACCCTGAGCAGACCGCTCAGGTTCACGCAGCCGGACACCACCGCGTCGCCCTCGGCCACGTCGCGAGGCAGGGACTCGCCTGTCAGCGCCGTGGTGTTCAGGCTCGACGTCCCCTCGATAACCACGCCGTCAATGGGCACCTTCTCCCCCGGCTTTATCACTATAACGCTGCCCGCAGCGACCTCCTCGGGGTCAACCTCCGCAAGCTCGCCGTCCCGCTCCACGTTCGCGTAATCCGGCCGTATGTCCATAAGCTCGGAGATGGATTTGCGGCTTCTCCCCACGGCTACGCTCTCAAACAGCTCGCCAATCTGGAAAAACAGCATGACAAACACCGCCTCCGGGTACTCGCCTATGCCGAAGGCGCCCACCGTGGCCAGAGCCATCAAAAACTTCTCGTCAAAAATCTGGCCGCGCACGATATTTTTAGCCGCGCTCCACAGCACGTCTCCGCCCACGAGCAGGTACGGCACGAGAAAGCAGGCTCCCCGCGCCCAGCCCTCAAACGGCAGCAGGCAGGCCGCCGCGAACAGCGCCGCACCGGCAATTATCTTCAGCAGCGCCTTTTTCTGTTTTCTGCTCATTCGCGCACCTCAGACGTGTATCACGCAGTCAGGCTCCACCTTTTTGCAGACCTTCACGACCTCCCTCATTATCTCGTCAAGGCTGTCGCGGTCGGTTTCCACGGTCATCTTCTGCGTTAGAAAGCTGACGCTCGCGTTTGTCACTCCGTCGAGCTTTTTTATCGCGTGCTCCATCTTCGCCGCGCAGTTTGCGCAGTCCAGGTCCTCAAGCTTAAAGGTTTTTTTCATGCTATTTTTCCTCCTCCAAATGCTCCTTCGCCATGCCGATTATTGTTTTCACATGCTCGTCGGCCAGCGAGTAATATATCGTTTTTCCGTCTCGGCGGTTTTTCACAAGCTTCGCCTGCTTGAGCACCTTGAGCTGATACGACACCGCCGGCTGGGTCAGGCGCAGAAGCTGCGCCATGTCGCACACGCACAGCTCGCATTCCCAGAGAATGTAGAGTATCTTTATGCGCGTGGAGTCCCCGAACACCTTGAAAAGCTCGGCCATGTCCGCCATTTCATCCTCCGGCGGCATCCGCTCGGACACAAGGCTTATCCTGTCCTCGTGCACGTCATGCCCCTGGCACAGCTCCACCTCGCAGTTTTCAGGCATTATCATTCCTCCTATTTCATATAAACAGTTGTTTATATTTCTGTTTATTTATATATCATATGTTTTTCCTCCTGTCAAGAGGGTATGAAGAAATTTTATAACGAAAAAAT
>CATJWA010000326.1 GCA_949744025.1 uncultured Eubacteriales bacterium | reverse complement strand
GATTTTTTCGTCTATATTATAGAAATTATGAAAAATTTTTAAAATTTGGCTTTTATGATGAAAATATTATGTAAATCGTGCTATAATGGAAAATACATAAATCTGTGTTTTGTGGCAACGGGAAGAATATTATTGTAAACTTCACAAGAATCATGGGGGGACAAGTATGAAAAACATATTCAAACGCTCGCTCTGCCTGCTTCTGGCAGTGATTATGGCCATGGGCCTGACCGTCGTCGCGGCGGCCGAGGAGGACGGCGCGGCCGTGCCGCCTGCTGAATCGCCGGTTAATCCGCCGCTTGAATCGCCTGTCGAGCCGCCCGCCAAGTCACCGGCCGATTCGCCCGAAAGCGATGCTCAAATAGCAATCAAAGAAGATGAGCTCTCCGCTTTCGTGGGAGACACGGTTGAGCTTGAGTACCTCATAAGCCCGGATACCTATTCCGGAAGCGTCACCTGGACCAGCAGCGACGAAACCGTGGCCACCGTGAAGGACGGCGTCGTAAACGTCAGGGCCGCGGGAACAACCACAATTACCGCCGCGCTTGACGGCGGGAGCGGCAGCTCCGATTCCTGCACAATCACGGTTTCCGAGGACAAGGTAAAAAGCTTCAAGGTCTCATGCCCGGACTACTCCCTGAGCAGCAGCGGCGCCATGACCGTCACCGGAAGGGCAAGCTTCACCCTTTCCGGCACCACAACATACGCCAGCGGCGAGGAAAAGGACGGGGCCGCGTGGGGCGAAATCGGCGATTTGTTTGTCGTCAAAAGAGAAAACGACTCCGGCAAATTTGTCACGGTAGGCCCCGGCAAAACTACAATCGAGGTAATATGCCCAAAGGATGAGAGCAAATCCCAAACCATCACAGTCACCGTCAAGGACACCCCGCTCAAGTCCCTGACCATCACCGGCGACGGGGTTACCAGCAGCAAAACCGCCAAAATGGACGTTGGCGGCACGCTCAAGCTCGGCGCGGATAAGCTCCCCGAAACCACCTTCAACGACGAGCCGATAGAGTGGAGCTCCGCCGACGACAGGATTGCCTGGGTGGACGGGGACGGAACCGTCACCGCCGTCAAAAAGGGTTCCGTGAAAATAACCGCTAAATGCGGCAAAATATCCTCAGTAATCACCGTCACCGTGGCCGACCCCTCAGCCGACATAACCGACGACGCCACACGCGGCAAAAACCTCTCCTTCGGCAGCATATACAACGACCTGCGCAGCAAATTCAGAGGCGTTTACGGCCTGAATCCCTCCGACAGCGCCACGGTCAAATTCTCGTCTCTCGGCAGCAGCACCTACGGCACGCTTTACACCAAGTCGTCCGGCTCGACAAAGGTCGCAAAAAATACCGGCTACAAGCTCTCGGCGGTCAAGAGCTTTTCCTTCACGCCCGGCTCCGCCGGCGACTATGAGATGAGCTACACCCTTGACGACGGAGGCAGCACCATCTCCGGAACCATAATCATCACCGTCACCGGCTCCAGATCCCGCGACATCACAATAAGGCTCGAGGACGACAGCTCCTACACCTTTAACTCCACCTCCACGCTCGACAGGGTGTCCGGCGCCTCGGCCATAAGCTCCGAGATAAAGGACGCCAGCGGCACAAGCTACAGCTACATTGTCTTTGATACGCCCAGCTCCTCGAGCAAGAAAATCGGCACGCTGTATCCCACCTCCGCAAAAAAGGACGATCTTGACGACTACTCCTCCTACTGCTCGGGCTCCGGCGGGACCTCAAGACAGAGCCCCGTGTCCAAGCTCCATTTTGTCCCGAAGCGCGAGGGCACCTATGAGATAGGCTACACCGCCTATGACTCAAAGGACAACGAGCTGTGCTCGGGCGACCTTGTCATCGAGGTCGGCGCCACCGGAGACGACGCCACGATTACAATCACGCTCGACGACAGGGACGACTACACCTTCTCTGACAGGACAAAGAAGAACAAGGCCAGCGCCGAGTCCGTAATCGAGGACGCAATATACGATGAGGCGGGCAAAAACTACAGCTACATTCAGTTCGGCTCCGTCACCTCCGGCAGCAGCGTGGGCACGCTCTACTCCAACTCCAGAAAAACCTCCATCAGCACCAGCCGCGAGTACAGCCGCTCCTCCAGCGCCAGCTACAGTGTAGGCGAGCTGTACTTTGTGCCCGAAAAGGCCGGCACCTACGTCCGCAGCTTCACCGCCTACGACTCCGGCGACCGCGAGCTGCTTGAAGGCACGCTGAAGATAGTCGTGCCCGGAGGCACGTCGAGCTCAGACGAGATGGACATATACTTCAACACCACCACCGGCAGCACCATCACGCTCGGCGAGGACGTGTTCGCAAGCTGGTTCCGCCAGCAGAAGGGCTCAGGCTACAAGCTCGCCTACGTCACCTTTGACGAGGCCAGCCGCGACTACGGCACTTTCAAGCACAGCAGCACCTCCTTCACGCCCGGCGGCAGCACGGAGTATTATTCCAACAGCTACTCCGGCTCCACCGGCAGCAGCGCGCGGTACCTGAAAAACGTGAAATACACCGCCGGCAGCTCCGTCGGCTGCATTTCCGTGGACTTCACCTGCTACGGCGGCACAAGCTCCTCCTCCAGCGGCACGAAGGTCAGCGGCACCTTCTGCATCTATGTGACCAAAAACAGCGTCAAAAGCATTTCCTACGACGTAAAGTCCGCCTCGGCAATGACGCTTGACGAGAGCGATTTTGTCTCCGTGTACAAAAACGCCATGTCGTCCAGCTCCTCTACAACGAAGTACTACATCGAGCTGCTCGAAATTCCCTCCAAGGGCACGCTGCACTACAACTACACCAGCTCCAGCAAAACCGGCACCAAGCTCACAAGCAGCAATTTTGACGATTACAAGTTCCACGTCAACTACAGCAGCTCCTATGACAGCGTCGAGGATTTGACCTATGTGCCCGCCAATAACGGGACCGGCAGCGCGACGGTGCGCTATCTCGCCCGCGACACGGACGGAGAGCCGATGTATGTCGGCAGCATAAGCTTCAGCTACGGCAAGGACCATACCGCGACCATCACCTGCGGCGCGGACGGCTACACCTTCAAGCTCTCCGACTTCTATTCCAGCGGCGACAAAGACCCCGTGGCCTACGTCACGCTTCGCCAGCCCAGCACCGGCGAGCTCATGCTCAACTACGTCAACGGCCGCGGCGTCCCGCTCGACCCCACCGTGCGGCTGTACACCACCAAGCCGAACAGCGGAGCCTATCCCGTCAGCGCGCTGACATATATCCCCAAGGCCGGAGCCAGCGGCGACGTTACGCTTGAATACACCGCCGTGACCGAGTCCGGCAGCAGCACCAGCGGCACCATGACCGTCAAGATTACCGGAAAGAAGTCCTCCTCACGCTTCAAGGATGTCAACGCCTCCGGAACCGGCTCCTGGGCCGCGGATTCGATTGATTTCGCCTACAAATGGGGCCTTGTAAACGGCACCGGCGAGGACACCTTCTCACCCGACAGCACCATGAGCCGCGCCATGCTCGTGACGATACTCTACCGCGCCGCGGGCAGTCCCAAGGTCAGCGGCACCTGCAAGTTTAACGACGTGCCCGCCGACGCATACTATTACGATGCCGTGATATGGGCCTCTGACAACGGAATAGTCACCGGCACATCCTCGACAACCTTCAGTCCAAACCGCGACGTAAACCGCGAGCAGGTCGCCGCTTTCCTCCACCGCTTCGCAAAATACAGCGGGGAAAACGTCTCCGCCTCCGGCTCGCTGAGCGGCTACACCGACCAGTCGTCGGTCAGCAGCTACGCCATAGAGCCCATAACCTGGGCCGTGCAGCGCGGCTACATCACCAGTTCGAGCGCCACGGACAGGGTTTTAAGCCCCGGCGGCAACGCCACCCGCGCTCAGGTGGCTGTGATGATACACAGGTTTTTGACTTATTGAAAAGCGGCGCCGCTTTTCAATAAGTCAAAAACCTGT
>CATJWA010000325.1 GCA_949744025.1 uncultured Eubacteriales bacterium | reverse complement strand
CGCAGGTTCGGGTCGCAGGTGATGAGCTTCCCCCGCTCCCGCGCATAGGCCACGGCGCGCCTCGTGGCCTCCCGCGCCGGCTCGTCCGTCAGGCTCAGGGTACCGAAGTGCAGCGCACGGGACTCGTCTATAAGCCGCGTGTCCACCTCCGCCCAGTCAAGGCGCGTGTCCGCCCCGGGCTTTCGCGCGAAGCTGAACGAGCGCTCGCCCTTCGCGTCAAAGGAGACAAAGGCCAGCGTGGTGAACACCTCGGGGTCAACGATAATCCCCCTCGTCTCAATCCCCGCTCGCTTCACGGTGTCCAGTAGCAGCCGTCCGAACATGTCGTCCCCGACCTTGCCGATAAACGCGGTTTTGCAGCCATAGGCGTTCAGCGCGGCCAGGAAGTTCCCCGGCGCGCCTCCGGGGTTTGCCTTCATCGCCGGATACCCGTCCGCGTCCGCCCCCTGCGCGGAAAAGTCGATCAAAAGCTCGCCTATGGCGGTAACATCGTACATCATCTTCGCCTCTCACCTCATTTTGCCGGCGGGTACTCGCTGCACAGCAGACGGTACGGCGGCTCGTCCTCCTCGATAGTCGGGAAGCGTCCGAGCTCCCCGTAAAACCGGTTGTCCGTGTCATCGTCGTTGCACTGGCTCACCTCGCCCAGCAGCACGGGCCCGCTGCCCTCCTCCACGGTGAAGTCGTGGTACATTCGCGGGTAAATGGTTATGCTCTCTCCCGGCGTCAGACGCACCTGCGTGCCGGCGGGCGCCGTCAGCTCCCTGCCGTCAACGTGAACCGTCACGTCGTTTACCCTGTCCAAATCCTCGTCCTGCGTCGCGTTGTATACCCGTATGAGCACGTTTCCGCCCCCGCGGTTTATGATGTCCTCGGCCTTGAGCCAGTGGAAATGCATCGGCGAATACTGCCCCTCCTTTATGTACAGCAGCTTTTCCGCGTAGGTTTTTGTGTACTTCTCCGGCATTCTCCGGTTGCCGTTGCGTATGGTTATCAGCGAGAAGCCGAGCTCGTCGAAGCGGCCCATGCCGTAATCGGTGATGTCCCAGCCGAGCATGTTCTCTCGCACCTCGTCGTAGTCGTGTCCCTTTTCCCGCCACTGCTCCGGCGTGAAACTGCAAAACGGCGGCAGAGCGAATCCGCATCTGCTGACCATGGCCTCCATTTCCTTCAATGCTGCGTTGATTTGACTGCGTTTCATTCAATAACCTCCCCCGCCCGCATGTTTGCGGGCTTAAAGCCTGATATACTCGATGCGCTCAAAAAGCGGTAAAACCCGTGTTTTTGATTTTATAATAGCCGCCCTGTTTTATCAACCTGCTTGCCCCAAAAAGCACCCGTTTTGCCCTGTTGCATAATTATCGCCGTGTTTTTTGTTCATTCTGCTTTGCTCCATTTGTCTACCAAGCTCCCCGTTTGTCTGTTTCTCTAAAATGCGGCTTGCAAATTACAAAAAAATGTAATATACTTGGGTCGTTGGCAAAGCCAGCTTCCCCACTGTATTCATAAGCGAAAATGCCGCCCGCGAAAGGGATTTCTTCGTTGGCGGGGGCAAATTTTCGCAGGAATACTTCACGCCACCGCAAGGGGGGCCGCCATGCCTCCAGGCCCTTCCATAAATACTCTCCACGGAGCGTATTTTACGCAGCAACATATGCAACAAACTTTTTCGGGAGGAATAAAATATGCTTTTTGAGCTTGAAAACAGCTGCCTGCGCGTCTGCGCGGACACCCGCGGGGCCCAGCTTATGTCCATACGCTCCGCTGGGGTTGAATATCTCTGGCAGGCCGACCCCGCCTATTGGTCCAACCGCGCGCCCAACCTCTTTCCCTATATCGCCCGTCTGACCGAGGGCCGGTACACCTACCGCGGCAAAAGCTACAGTCTGCCGAGGCACGGCTTTGCCCCCGGCTCGGACTTTGAGCTCAGCTCCCGCTCCGCCGGCAGCATGACCCTCCGCCTTGAAAGCAGCGCCGCCACCCTTGAAATGTACCCCTTCCGCTTTGCCTATTTCATAACCTACCGCCTTGACGGGGACACCCTGCGCATAGAAAACCGCGTGGAAAACCGCGACGAAAAAACCATGTATTTCGGCCTCGGCGGCCACCCCGGCATAAACGTGCCGCTGGACAAGGGGCTGAGCTTTGAGGATTACTTCCTCGAGTTTCCTCCCTGCTCGCCCCGCCGCGTGGAGTTCACGGACGACTGCTTTGTCACCGGCCGCGACGAGCCCTTCCCCCTTGAAAACAACCGTCTGCTCCTGCGCCACAGCCTGTTTGACAACGACGCGGTGGTCCTGCGCGGCGTGACCGGCCCCGTAACGCTGCGCAGCGAACGCGGCGCACACTCGGTAACGCTCAGCGCGCCCG
Source organism: uncultured Eubacteriales bacterium (assembly GCA_949744025.1). Lineage (GTDB taxonomy): Bacteria > Bacillota > Clostridia > Oscillospirales > Oscillospiraceae > JAMPGF01. The sequence continues at coordinate 2,674 of CATJWA010000325.1, read as the reverse complement.
GCTTCCCCGTCCTCGGCTTCTGGCACAAGCCGAAAACCGACGCGCCCTATGTCTGCCTTGAGCCCTGGACCTCCCTGCCCTCGCGCAGCGGCGTCGTCGAGGACCTTGAAACGCAGCCGGACCTGCTCTCCCTCCCCTCCGGACAGACCTTCAAAACCGAGTGGTCCCTGAAATTTCTCTGAAACGTCAAACGGGACGGCTTTCGCTGAGAAAGCTGTCCCGTTTTGTTCTTTTCTCTACGGCCTGTGCATCTCGATTGAGCAGACCTCCGGCATCTCCCTGAGCGCGCGAATCATGTCCTTGGAGTGGTAGTCTGCGGGAAAAATCACCTCGCAGCGGACCTCGACGTATCCGTCGTCCGTTCGCCGCAGGCTGATGTCCCTCGTGCGCTCGACAAGCTGCACAAGACGCTGGCACACCGTCTCCTCCGTCTGCCCCTCGCTCACGCGAAAGACCACCGTTCCCATTTTCTGCGTTCTCACCAGAAGCGTGCGGTAGTGCAGAAGCAGCTGAAAAACGACGATAAGCACAGTGCTTGCCGCGCCGGTGAAATACCAGCCCGCGCCGATTGCCATGCCTACGCCGACCGTGGCCCAGAGCCCCGCCGCGGTGGTCACGCCGCTGACAACGTCCCTGCGCAGAAAGATTACGCCCGCGCCGAGAAAGCCGATTGCGCACACCACGCCGGCGGCCACCCGCGAGGCGTCCACCTGTACTCCCCCGCCGACCACGTCTGAAAAACCGTACTTCGACAGCACCGTCATCAGCGCCGCGGACAGCGCCACGATAAGGTGCGTGCGTATGCCCGCGCTTTTGAACCTGCGCTCGCGCTCAAGTCCTATAACTCCCCCGCAGACGGCGGACAGCGCAATCCGCACAACGCATTCCAGCTCAAGCACATTAAAAAATCCCATATTGCACCTCTCCCATCCCTCCGCAGTCTGTCTTTTTCGACAAGTATACCATGAATCCGCCTTGGAATCAAGCCGCAGGAAACATCCATAAATCTCCTTGCGCCGCCGGCGCAGGTGTGCTATAATAAGTGAGAAAGGTTTATTATGGCCTTTCCGTCCGCGTATGCGCGTTTGGCCAATTATGCCGGACCCGCTTCGCAGACACGGCGTAATAACCGCACCGCCGTTATGCCGCCTCCGCTTTGCGTAAACGGCATAATTCAGGCATATCACTTTACATTGCAGGAGGTTGTATTCCAATGTCCAAAAAACGTTTTGCTTCAGTGCTTCTGGCCCTCGTTCTGCTCGCCTCGCTGTCCGTCTCCGCATATGCCCATGGTTGCAGGGGGCGCGGCGCCGGCTGGTATGCGGACGCAAGCTGCGCCGTGTGCACGCTCGAGGACTGCGCCCTGACCGGACGCCACAGTCACGACGGCGTGGTATACTGCGGCTATGCCCACGATAGCGGCATATGCGACGGCCAGTGCCGCGCCCTGTGCACCGTCGAGGGCTGCACCCTGACCGGCCGCCACAGCCATGACGGTCTGCTCTGCTGCGGCTACGGCCACGACTGCGGCTTCTGCGACGGAAGCTGCCAGACCGCCGCGGTCGGACACCACGGTCATCACGGACACTGCTGAGCATTTCAATAAAACAGAGAAGCCGCCCTCTTTCGGGGGCGGCTTCCGGTTTTAAAACGGCTGCTCACACAAGAAGCTGTACCATTAGACTCCAAGAAAAATATGTGGGCAAAAGAAATTGTTAAAAAATTGATAAATATTGCGATTTGCTCTTGATTTTTTCCGACAAAGGCGTTACAATGCGGCTGTGTTAAAAAATAAGCAATTTCAGGCGTAAACACGCCCGACTCTAAGGAGGAATATAAAAATGGCACGATTCACATTACCCAGAGACCTGTACTACGGCAAGGACGCTCTTGCCAACCTGAAGAACCTGACCGGCAGGAAGGCCATCGTAGTCTCCGGCGGCAGCTCCATGAAAAAGGGCGGTTTCCTGGACAAGGTGGGCGCTTACCTCAAGGAAGCCGGCATGGAGGTCCGCTTCTTCGAGGGCGTTGAGCCCGACCCCTCCGTCGAGACGGTCATGAAGGGCGCTGCGGCAATGCGCGAGTTTGAGCCGGACTGGATAGTCTCCATCGGCGGCGGCTCCCCGATTGACGCGGCAAAGGCCATGTGGGCCTTCTACGAGTACCCCGAGACCACCTTTGAGGACCTGTGCGTGCCCTTCAACTTCCCCAAGCTGCGCACGAAGGCCCGCTTCTGTGCCATCCCCTCCACCTCCGGCACCGCGACCGAGGTCACCGCCTTCTCCGTCATAACCGACTACGCCAAGGGCATCAAGTATCCTCTGGCCGACTTCGAGATAACCCCCGACGTGGCGATTGTTGACCCCGCCCTGGTAGAGAGCCTGCCGCCCAAGCAGGTTGCCTACACCGGCATGGACGCGCTGACCCACGCCATCGAGGCATATGTCTCTACGCTCAACAGCCCGTTCACCGATCCCCTTGCGGTCAAGGCCATCGAGATGGTGTTTGACTTCCTGCCGCAGTCCTACCTCGGCGACATGGACGCCCGCGAGCAGATGCACTACGCCCAGTGCCTGGCCGGCCAGGCCTTCTCCAACGCCCTGCTGGGCATAGTCCACTCAATGGCGCACAAGACCGGCGCGGCTTTCTCCACCGGCCACATCCCCCACGGCTG
>CATJWA010000324.1 GCA_949744025.1 uncultured Eubacteriales bacterium | reverse complement strand
CGGTTAAGTCACTTTTTTCAAATTAAGAAACCGTCACTTGCCCGAGTGGCGGTTTCTGCGTTTTACGATTATCGTAACCGTGAAAGGTCCGATATGTAAAGTCATTCGCATCGGCTTCACCCCCTTTCGGGTGGTGTAGCCAGCCGCCTGCCGTTTTTTCGTTATTGTTTTTTGCAACACCCTTTACCCCTCTATGGGGCAAGCTTATTGTAATATATTTGCCGAATTCTGTCAATGTTTTTCACTGCCGCTTGACAAATCTGTAAATATATTGCTTAATAACAAAGTTCCGCACCCGTTTGACAAAGCAAAGAGGAAGCCTTTATAAGGCCTCCTCTTTTTTTGCCTCTCCAAAGGCGAGGCGCATTATTCTGCCTTTCAGCAGCCAGGTGAACAGCGCCACGGAGCGGCCGACAAACAGGACGTTTATTATCGTGCCGAGCCCGAGGCCGATAAGCCTGCCGCTCAGGGCAAGGCTGAGCACGAGCGCCACAACCGCGCTGCCGCCGTCGAAAAGGTTCTTCGACATGCCGAGGCTCAGGCCGCTTTTATCGGAGATGGCCTGGACTATGCCGTCGCCGGGGTTGGGAATCAGGCGCATATTCAGCGCCAGCACTATGCCCAGCCCCGTGAACAGCACCGCCACGGCGGCGACGAGCAGCTTCTGCCACAAAAGCTCCGGCGTGTAGCTTATAAAGCGGGAGCACAGGTTCATAAACTGGGTGAACGCAAGGCTCAGAGGCACCTGGAGCAGGTCAACAAGGCGGTAATTTTTCCCGCGCAGGACAAACTGCGCGCCGACGAGCGCTATGTAGTAAACCAGCGTCAGCGTGGAGAAATTCAGGCCGTAGATTTCCGACAGGCAGAACATGCCGGAGAGGATGGGCGCCATGCCGAGCCGGGACTTTGTGTTGAGCACTATGCCAAGCGCCAGCGAGGCCATGCCGAGAACGTAGAACAGCCAGCGGTAAAATGTATTGCGTTTTTGCGTTGAAGCTTCCATCAAAGAAAAACCTTCCTTTACGCCGGCTGCCCTTTATGCCGGCTCATTCTTTTTCCAGGGGGATATCGTCAAGATTGACGGATTTGTCGGTGCGTATCTGTGCAAACTGCTTTGTTTTAAAACCCTTTGCGCTTATTTCCAGAGTATATTCGCCGCCGCGGGGCAGGTCGCGGAACCAGAAGTCGCCGTAATTGTCAGTTTCCGCGCGAAGGGTCAGCCCGCCGCCGGTCAGCAGGCAGACCGCGCCGATGACGACCTCTTTTTCGACGGGGTCGTACACCGTGCCGCCGATGAACTCGCCGGGGATATTTTTGTAATAAAGCTTGCCGCCGGGGGCGAGGGGGGAAGCGCCCTTGAGCTCCGCGGCAAGCTCGCTCTCCTCGGCGAAAACTATCGCGTCGGTCGGGCAGGCCTCGCTGCAGCGGGGCTGCTTCGCGCCGTTATCAAGCAGGTGGGCGCAGCCGGTGCACTTCTGGGCTATTTTCAGCTTATCATTAAAGTATATCACATCATAGGGGCAGGCGTCCATACACTTTTTGCAGCCGGAGCATTTGGCAGGGTCAATCAGCACAAGGCCGTCATCGCGGCGGCTTATGGCATTTTCGGGACATGCCTTTATGCACGCCGCGTCCGCGCAGTGGGCGCACATTTTGGCTATATAGTGTATTTTTACCTTCGGGATAGTGCCCTGAACGTGCTCGCTCACCCTGCACCAGAACTGGCCCGTGAGGGGCTGGGGGGCGGCGTAGGGGGTCCAGTCGTTTTCACAGTGCTCATCCTTGCAGGCGAGCTGACAGTTATAGCAGCCGGAGCATTTGGCGACGTCTATCAGAAAAATCTTTGACATTTTTTATCCCTCCTTGATGAGCCAGCCGTCCAGGCAGACGCCGGCGTCGGGGTCGACATGGCGGGCAAAGGCCTCGGGGTAGTCCCGCTTCCAGCCGTCCATTTCCTCGTCCGTCACCTTCTCAACCTCGCACAAAAAGCCGCTGACGGCCATGCCGGTGGCGTTCTTGGAGGTG
>CATJWA010000323.1 GCA_949744025.1 uncultured Eubacteriales bacterium | reverse complement strand
GTTCTGCCCAGCCTGAGCCGACTCAAGGATAAGGGCATAGGCCCCGGCAAGACCCGCGAGGACCACAGCGGCGTGCTCAACCAGCTTTTCGCGGCCTACGCCGCCGGTAAGGACGCCAAGGAGCTCATGGCCATACTCGGCGAGTCTGCCCTGAGCGACACCGACAAGCTTTTCGCGAAGTTTGCCGAGGCGTTTGAAGGCCGCTTCGTCAATCAGGGCTATGAGACCAACCGCACCATTGAGGAGACGCTCGACCTCGGCTGGGAGCTGCTGAGCATCCTGCCGCGCACCGAGCTCAAGCGCGTGAAGGTTGAGCACATTGAGAAATACATGCCCAAGAAGTAAGGAGGTAAGGCAATGCCGAAAGCAGCCATAACCCCGACCAGAATGGTTCTCAACCAGCTCAAGGGCCGCCTTAGAACCGCAACGCGCGGGCACAAGCTTCTCAAGGATAAGCGCGATGAGCTGATGCGTCAGTTCATGGAGGTAGTGCGCCGCAACAAGGAGCTGCGCACGAAGGTGGAAAAGGGTCTGACGGAGGCCTTCGGCGCGCTGACGGTTGCCAGCGCGGTGATGTCTCCGGAGATGCTCGAGCAGGCGCTTATGTATCCGCGCCAGTCGGTTGAGCTGGGCATGGGCTTCAAAAATGTGATGAGCGTTGAGGTGCCCAACTATACCTTTACAACCAAAAACGCCGACCCGAGTGAAATTTACCCCTACGGCTTTGCGCAGACCTCCGGCGAGCTGGATATTGCCATGCAGCATATCAGCCGCGTGTTTGCCGACATGCTGGAGCTGGCGCAGGTTGAAAAGACCATGCAGCTTCTTGCCGAGGAGATTGAAAAGACGCGCCGCCGCGTAAACGCGCTGGAGTACGTCATGATCCCCGAGACGCAGGAGAGTATCAAGTATATTTCCATGAAGCTTGAGGAGAACGACCTTTCCACAAAGGTCCGGCTCATGAAGGTCAAGGACATGGTCCTTAAGGAGGCCATCGAGGAGCGCAGGGCGGAAAATGCCCGCGCGATGGCAAACTGAAGCAAAAAAAGAGACGGCCAGGCCGTCTCTTTTTTTATTCCTTCTCAAATACGCACACAACCATCTTTACGAAGCACTCCTTCGTCAGCGGGAACCTCGCCAGCGGCGTCAAAAAGCCGCGCAGAGGCACCTCACGGTAATAAATCTGCCTCATGCCCGCATTGTCGCGCAGGGCGCGAAAGCGCTTTATGCTCATATGGTTGATGTAGGAAAAATACTCCTTACCCTGCTCGTCTGCGGATATCCGGAAAGCCACGCGCTCGTCTCCGTCCGGCACGGTTTTGCAAAGCTGCTTGTAAGCGTCCACCAGCGTGTCCTCGCTGAAAAACAAATGCACCCAGGGAATACCGATAAGGTCCGACAAATGCGCGCCGAAGGGGTGGTTTATGGGCGGGAAGTTGACGTACAGCCGCCCCCCGCGCTTTAATATCCTCCGCACCTCCGCCAGCACGAGGTCCGGACGGTCAACGTGCTCCATGGCGTCGTTCATTATCACGGTGTCAAAGGTCCCGTCGGGAAAATCCGTGTGCGCCGCGTCGCCGCAGACAAACTCAAAGCGGTCGTCAAAGCCCAGCTCGCGCGCCAGAGCCTCCGACTCGGAGCGGTACTGCTCCAAAATGTCCATGCCCACAATCTTCTCCGCGCCGAGCGAGGCGTAGTACATCGTCTTTCCGCCCGCCCCGCAGCCGACGTCCAGCACAGTCTTACCGCGGAACATCTCGTCCGTGGAATAACGCTCGCGGTAGAAAGCGATGGTGTCGCCCCCGCGCTCATACTGCCACATGGCGTAGCTCTGCTTCCCCTCGTTCTGCAAATTAAACGGATGCACCGGAAGCTTAAAATGCCTGTTCAAAGCCAGAAGCTGCTTCGTACTCATAAATCAGCCATCTCCTTACTTTGCGCATTATAGCATAAGCCGGCAAAAAATACAAGCTCCGTGCCCCGGAGACATAACGCCGTTTCCCTTGTGAAAAAAATATTGTAGCTTGACAAAGAAGGACTTGTATGTAAAAATTGTACCATACACTTTCTTATATTAAAGCAGAACGGAAAGTATATACCGAAAAAACAAATTTGAGTATAACGGGTGATTAAATGAGCAGACTTGACATCAATACCCCCAGTCACGCGCAGACTGTCGTTGACGGGCTCTACCGCGACATTGAGCGCCATATCGCCGCGAGCCCTCCGGGCCTGTGTCCCGTGGATATGGCCTTGAGCTTTCTGACGCTGTGCCGCGCGCAGACCTGCGGCAAATGCGTGCCCTGCCGCGTCGGCCTCTCCCAGCTGAGCACTCTGATAACCAGCGTGCTCGACGGCGACGCGGACGAGAAAACCGTCAATCTTATCGAGCGCACCGCCGAAACCATCGTGCGCAGCGCAGACTGCGCGATAGGCATCCAGGCCGCAAGAATAGTCCTCCAGGGCGTGCGCGGCTTCCGCGACGATTATATGGAGCACGCGAAGAACAAGCGCTGCCTCGGCGGACTGGAAAACCCCGTGCCCTGCGTGGCGCTGTGCCCCGCGGGCGTGGACATTCCCGGCTACATAGCCCTTGTGCATGAGGGCCGCTACGAGGAGGCTGTGCGCCTTATCCGTAAAGATAACCCCTTCCCGACGGCCTGCGCCTATATCTGTGAGCACCCCTGCGAGGCGCGCTGCCGCCGCAGCATGGTCGATAACCCCATAAATATCCGCGCGATAAAGAGGTACGCCGTTGACCACGCGGAGCCCTCCGCGACTCCGGCCCTCGCCGAGCCGACGGGCAAGCGCGTGGCCATAGTAGGCGGCGGCCCCGGCGGCCTGTCCGCGGCCTACTACCTGTCAATAATGGGCCACAAGGTAACGGTTTTTGAAAAACGCAAACAGCTCGGCGGCATGCTCCGCTACGGCATCCCCAGCTACCGCCTGCCCCGTGAAAAGCTCGACCAGGAGATAGAGTACATCCTCTCCACCGGCATCGAGGTCAAAACCGGCGTGAATGTCGGAACCGATATAGGCTATGACGAGCTTCACAGCGAGTATGACAGCATGTATATCGCCATCGGCGCGCATACCGACAAAAAGGTAGGTATCGAGGGCGAGGACAGCGAGGGCGTCATCTCCGCGGTCATGCTCCTGCGCGGCATCGGCGACGGCGACATGCCCGACTTTACCGGAAAGCAGGTCGTCGTCATAGGCGGCGGCAACGTCGCCATGGACTGCGTGCGCAGCGCCATCCGCCTCGGCGCGGATAAGGTCTCCTGCGTCTACCGCCGCCGCCACTCGGACATGACGGCTCAGCAGGAGGAGATAGAAGGCGCGATAGCCGAGGGCGCGGAGCTGATGGTCCTGCGCTCGCCCACAAGAATAGAGCACGACGAGAACGGTCACTGCACCGCGCTGTGGGTCCAGCCCCAGATAATCGGTGCGATAGGCGCGGACGGCCGCCCCAAAACCAGCCGCGCCATATATTCCGACGAGGTGCGCATTCCCGCGGACATTATCATCGTCGCCATCGGCCAGGGAATAGAGACCTTCGGATTTGAGAACACGAGCATAAAGATAAGCCGCGGCACCATAGACGCGTTGCCTGACAGCCGCATATCCAATACCGACGGCGTTTTCGCCGGAGGCGACTGCGTCACGGGACCGGCCACGGTCATCCGAGCCATAGCCGCCGGCAAGGTGGCGGCCGCGAATATAGACGAGTATCTCGGCTTCAAGCACCGCATAACCAGCGATATAAAGATACCCAATCCCCGTCTGGACAGCAAGCTGCCCCACGGCAGGATAAATACAACCGAGCGGGAGGCGTGCCAGCGCAAGAATGACTTTGAGTGCATCGAGTGCGGCATGTCGCCCCAGGGCGTGGAGCAGGAGTCCTCTCGCTGCCTGCGCTGCGACCACTACGGCTACGGCATATTCAAAGGAGGGCGTAAGGGAATATGGTAACTCTGACAATAGACAACAAAACCGTTCAGGTGCCGGAGGGTACTACCATACTTGAGGCGGCGCAGAAGCTGCATATTGAGATTCCGCACCTGTGCTATCTCAAGGGCGTGAACGAGATAGGCGCCTGCCGCATGTGCGTGGTGGAGGTCAAGGGCATAGAGCGCCTTGTGGCCTCCTGCAACAGCGCCGCGGAGGACGGCATGGAGGTTTATACCAACAGCCCCAAGGTCCGCGAATCCCGCCGCCTTGTTATCGAGATGCTGCTGTCCCAGCATAACAGCAACTGCCCCGCCTGCGTGCGCAGCGGCAACTGCACGCTGCAAAAGCTTGCCAACGACCTGAATATCTATGAGCTGGAATACCCCCGGCAGTTCCGAACCCAGCCCTGGGACCGGAACCTGCCCCTGATACGCGACTCGAGCAAGTGCATCAAGTGCATGAGGTGCATCCAGATTTGCGCCGAGGTGCAGACCGTCGATATCTGGGACGTTTCCGGCACCGGCTGCCGTACTACGGTGGACGTGTCGCACAACCGCACGCTGGACAATACGGAGTGTACCTACTGCGGCCAGTGCATAACCCACTGTCCCGTCGGCGCCCTGCGCGAGCGTGACGATACGATGAATGTCATGCACGCGATAAAGAATCCCGATATTGTCACGGTGGTGCAGGTTGCCCCCGCCGTCCGCGCCGCCTGGGGCGAGAGCCTGGGGCTCGACCGTGAGTTTGCCAGCGCAGAGCGCATGGTCAGCGCGCTCAAGGAACTGGGCTTTGACTATGTGTTCGATACCAACTTCTCCGCCGACCTGACCATAATGGAGGAGGGCAGCGAGTTTATCGAGCGCTTTACCCACCGCAACATGTACAAGTGGCCGATGTTCACCTCCTGCTGCCCCGGCTGGGTGCGCTTCCTCAAGTCGCAGTACCCGGAGTTTACGGACAATCTCTCCACGGCCAAGAGCCCGCAGCAGATGTTCGGCGCGGTGGCCAAGAGCTACTTTGCCGAGAAGATAGGCGTGGACCCGAGAAAGCTGTTCGTCGTGTCGGTAATGCCCTGCGTGTCGAAGAAAAGCGAGTGCGCCCTTCCGGGCATGAACGACGCCTGCGGCGAC
>CATJWA010000322.1 GCA_949744025.1 uncultured Eubacteriales bacterium | reverse complement strand
TAAGCGCCAGCAGCGGCAGCAGCAGGAAGCATTTTTTCACCAGCTTGCGAAACTCCGGCAGCAGCTCCTTCGGAATACCGGACAGGCCCAGCTTCTTCGCCTCAAGGTGCACGGAGATAAATATGCCGGTGAAGTAGAGTATTGCCGGCAGTATGGCACGCACGATGATGCTCGAGTAGGGTACGGAGATAAAGTCGGCCATGAGGAAGGCGGCCGCGCCCATGATGGGGGGCATTATCTGTCCGCCCGTGGAGGCCGCGGCCTCCACCGCGCCGGCGAACTCGCCCTGATAGCCGGTGCGCTTCATCATGGGGATGGTGACCGAGCCGGTGGTGACGGTGTTACCCACCGAGGAGCCGGAAACCATGCCGCACAGCGCAGAGGAGATGACAGCCACCTTCGCCGGGCCGCCGGAGTATTTGCCCACGGCGCAGTTGGCAAGGTTGATGAAGAAGTCGGAAATGCCCGTGCGCTCAAGGAAGGCGCCGAAGATGATGAACACGGCGATGAACTTTGAGCAGGTGTTTATCGGCGTGGAGAGTATGCCCTCGGTGCTGAATACAAGGCTTTTAAGCAGATTTTGCAGCCTGCGCAGGAACACCATCTGTCCGCTCTGATAGATAAACAGCGCGTAAACAATAAACACGCCCGCCACGCAGATAATCGGCAGTCCCACACAGCGGCGGCACAGCTCGATAAGGCTGAGCACGCACCAGATAGCGATGGCGATGTGGTACCACTCGTACTTGCTTATGCGCATCTCGACCAGGGCCTTGGCGTTGAGCACAAAGTAGCCGTAAGCAAGAATCGTAAGCACAATAATAACGAGGTCATACCAGGGCAGGGTGTTGACATGCTGCATACCCTTTTTCACGGGGAATACAAGGTAGCCTATCACCACGAATATGCCCACAAACAGGGCAAGGCGCGCCTGCTGGACAAGGCCGGTGGAAAAAAGCGTGTCATACATACAGTAGAGCGCAACCGCGGCTAAAAGCGCGCTTATGGCAAGCTTCGGCTTGCCCTCCCATACGCGGGTGTTAGACTCGCGGTCGTACTTCTTCATGACGGCGTCAATGTTGGCCGCGAGCTCCTGCTCGCTCATGCCCCCAGTGTTTATCGGTTCGTTTTCCTTATTGGACAAAAGACACACCTCCGTTAAAATTCCATGGCAGAACAATGCTCTGAATCAATTTTGCACCTGGAAAAAGGACTCAGAGCATTATTTCGCTCGTTTTTAAACGCTGATAAAAACGGATTGAGCCGCCGGAGTACAGAGACTCCGGCAGCCTTTCCGATTGGTTTTACTTCCGGCCTCAGCCCACGTTCTCAACGGTGATGCCGTTGTCGGCGTAGTACTTCGCGGCGCCGGGGTGGAAGGGTACGGCCATGCCGCTCGTGGCGTTCTCAAGGCTGAGCTCGGCGCCCTTTGCGTGCGCGCCCGCTATGGCCTCGATGTTGTCAAAGATGCCGGCGGTGAGGTTGTAAACATCGCCCTCGTCCGCGTCGGCGGAGACTATCATGGTTGCTTTGACTGACACGGTGTGGGTGTCCTCGTCAATTCCGGCATAGGTGCCGGCGGGGATGACGTGCTTGTTGTAGTACGGGCAGGCCTCCAGCAGCTTGTCGGCCATGTCGTCCTCTATGTTGACGAGGTACACGCCGTTGGTGGTGGCAAGCTCGGTTATCGCGGGAGTGGGGGGACCGGCGACGATGAACGCGGCGTCAATCTTGCCGTCCTTCATAGCGTCGGTGGACTCGCCGAAGGACAGGTACTCGGGCTTGATGCTGTCCTCGCTCAGACCGTAGGCCTCGAGCACGTCGATGGCGTTGAAGTAAACGCCGGAGCCGGGCGCGCCGATGGAGACGGTCTTGCCCTCGAGGTCGGCGACGGTCTTTATGTCGGCGTTCATGGTGACTATCTGCACTGCCTCCTCATACAGGCCGCCGATTACGAGGAAGGACTTTATCTCGCCGTCGTCGGCGAAGGTCTTGCTGCCCTCCCAGGCGTAGGCCATGACGTCGGACTGCACGGTGGCGAGCTGGTACATGCCGTCGTCAACGCCGTAGATGTCCGCGGCGGAGCCGTCGGTGGAGACGACGTTTATCGCAACGCCGGAGGCGTCGGTCATGTAGCCGGACAGCACGTTGCCAAAGGCGTAGTAGGTGCCGGTGGTGCCGCCGGTGCCCATTACCATGTTGGAGGCGACGGGGGTGGGGGTGTCGCCGGAGCTGTTGCCGTCGGTCGGGGCCGGAGTGCTGGTATCCGTGGGAGCGGGGGTGTTGGCCTCGGCAGGGGCCGGAGTTGCGGCGGGGGCTGTTCCGCTGTCGCCGCAGGCGCAGAGCATAAGGCCCATGACGAGCACAAGAGCTATAAGCGCGAAGATTTTCCTTTTCATTTTGCTTTCCTCCTGAAGTGTTTTCTCTTAACTTGAAAAATGAAAGATTTACAAATCAAGTATTCAAGATATAACTGATTATACGCCTGAAGTCAGGTAATTTCAAGCAAAAAATGAATTTTTTCTTTACAGAATTGCACAGTGGTTTATTTTGATGTGTTTATGTCGCGGTCAGCGCCGCATAATTGTTTAAAGCGATGCAAAAAATACAGCGGTACGCGCAGAAAAGACGCGGGACCGCTGTAGACAATTTGATTTTCGCTTTAATTTGCAGCTTGTGCGCTCCCAGCCGTCACTGTCATGCCGAGCGTGAGTATGCCGAGGTTTGCGGAATAAATCTGCTCAAACTGAGACAGCGGCAGAGGATTTGAGCCGAGCCCGGCCTCTATTGTATATCCGGGACGGTTGTAATTTTGAATGAACCAATCCTTGTAGCCTGCAAAACCGGAGGCATGAGGCGTTTCCTCGACGGCGTAGCCGCTGGCTCTGGCAAAGAGCTTGGCAATTTCGCGGCTGTTTTTGGGCTCATAGTCGAGGAACTTCCAGTATATGGTGTTGCCCTGAGTGTGATAGGAAAGCGTCAGCGCGGGAGAGAAGCTCAGCGTAAAATCGTAGACACTGCGGCTCTCCGCCGCCGAGAGCGGGCCGGTCCCGACATAGTCGCGCGGCGCGGGGGAGATGTAGCCCTGGGCGAACTTTATTTCCTGTGCCTGGGACCAGCCGGCGGGGTATTGCAGGTTAAGGTCGGTTCCGATTATGTTGGCCTTCCAGCCGGATGGGAAGGGAATCTGGGGATAGTCTGCGCCGATGGCGGCGGCGCGGTCGTAGTAAACGCCGGAGGTCAAATCTCCGGTGACGAGGTCTATGCCGTCGGGATTGACGGCGGGAGCTATACTCAGCCGCGAAAGGCTCAGCAGCCCAGCCGCCGGAGTGCCGTAAATCTCCTCGCCGAAAGCGAAGGCGTGTGACAGCTCCTCGCAGTAGCGCAGAAGCACAGGCGTGGTAATCCACTCATTGGCATGGTGAGAGGCGTTGTAAAACACGCGGTTGCCGCCGCTGCCGAGGGTAAGGGTGTAGAGCGGCCGGCCCATGACGCTTTTGCCCATTTCACCCAACGTTATGAAGGGATAGCGCGCGGCGAGGCCCCGGCAGCAGAAGCTTATCAGCGAGGAGCAGTAGTCTATGTCTGTAGGTACAACCGGAAAGCTGAATGGAACAATCAGCGCGGAGCCTATCCGCAGTGCCAGCGGGTCAATGCCTGGGTTGGCCGTCTCTATTGCGCGCACACTGCTGCCGTAGGCAGAGGCAAGCTTATAAAATGTGTCGCCGCGGCGCAGCGTATGTACCGCGTAGCCCGCGTACCATGGGTACAGAGCCGTGTGTGTGCGCACTCCTGCAACGCCGTCGGCGCTGAGCCTGTGCGCGGACTGGAAGGAGAGCAGGGCTCTTTGGGTACGGGCGCCGAAAATTCCGTCTGTGTCGCCGGGGTCATAGCCTGCGCGCCGCAGGGCAAGCTGGAGAAGCTGAACCTGCGGTCCGCGGCTTCCATATCGTAAAACCTTCAATAAGCATTTCCCCTTTCATGATATTGTATGAGGGAAAAAGGGGAAAAAGGAGTGAAAAAATCCGCTCTCCCGTGCAGGAGAACAGATATACAGCCTGAATTTTAATATGACTTTAGCAGAGAAAAAGGCAAAGCCACATTTTCGATTCTCTGAAAAGATTTTCAGCGAGTTTTTCCGAGCAATAAAGACATAATGAAATAGGACGTTTTTTGCGTTGCAACTGAAAAAATGAGGGGAAATGGGAGTATGAAAGGATTGAGACGAACGCCGCGGCGGGTGTTTATGCTGCTGCTGGCGGCGGTTTTATGGCTGTGTCCGGCGGCTTACGCATCGGCGGACACTCCGGAAACGCTCGTGCCGCTCGGCAGCACGGTAGGTATTGAGCTGAAGCTCGACGGAGTTATGATTGTGGGGCTTTCGCAGGTGGAGACCGGTGACGGCAGCGCGCAGCCCGCGCTTGACGCGGGGCTCATGCCGGGAGATGTGATAACCTCCGTCGGGGGCAGGGAGATAGGCAGCGCGGGAGATTTTTTGACCGCGGCGTCGCAGCTTGACGGCGGCAGTGTTGAGGTGACAGTGCAGCGGCAGGGAAAAACGGTGTGCTTTAACGTAACGCCGGCAAAAAATGCCGACGGCAGCTACCAGCTTGGCCTGTGGCTGCGTGACGGAGTGTCGGGCATAGGCACGCTGACATATTATGACCCCGCCAGCGAGAGCTACGGCGCGCTTGGGCACGGCATAAATGATGCGGATACTGGGGAGTTGATGCCGGTGCACCACGGAGATATAATGGCCGCGGAGGTTGTCGATGTGGTCAAGGGCGCCGGAGGCACGCCGGGCGAGCTGTGCGGCAAGGTTGACGGAGAGAATATTTTGGGCACTATAGTGCTCAACACCGACTGCGGCGTTTTCGGTTCGCTTGAGCAGGGCGTTCAGGGCGAGGAGCTGCCAATAGCCTCGGAGAGCGAAATAGTGCTTGGTCAGGCGAGCATACTGTCCAATATAGTGGGCAGCGATGTGAAGGAGTACGACATTGAAATCTGCCGTGTCTACCGGAACACACAGGACAGCCGCAGCGTTATGATAGAGGTTACAGACCCTGAGCTTCTTGAGGCAACCGGCGGAATAGTACAGGGCATGTCCGGCAGTCCGATAATTCAGAACGGCAAAATAATCGGAGCCGTTACCCATGTGCTGGTGAACGACCCGACGCGCGGCTACGGCATATCTATAGAAAAAATGCTTAAAACCGCCGACACAGCGGCATAAGAGGCATGAAAAAGAGGCCCTTTGAGGGCCTCTTTTGAAAATGTTTCACAGAATATGAAACGCTACGATAAGTCCGGAGAAAACGATGGACACGGTCGAGCACAGCTTTATCAGAATATTCAGGCTCGGACCGGAGGTGTCCTTGAAGGGGTCGCCCACAGTGTCGCCGACGACTGCGGCCTTGTGCTGCTCGCTGCCCTTGCCGCCGTGGTTGCCGCGCTCGATGTACTTTTTCGCGTTGTCCCAGGCGCCGCCGGCGTTGGACATGAACACCGCCATGGCAAAGCCGGTTACGGACACGCCCGCAAGCAGGCCCACAACGCCGGCGCAGCCGAGGATAATGCCGGTAACGATGGGAACCACGATTGCTATAAGAGCGGGAGCGACCATCTCGTGCAGCGCGCCCTTGGTGCAAAGGTCCACGCAGGCGGAATAGTCGGGGTCGGCTTCGCCTTCCATGATTCCCTTTATCTCGCGGAACTGGCGGCGGAC
>CATJWA010000321.1 GCA_949744025.1 uncultured Eubacteriales bacterium | reverse complement strand
CAATCTTGTTGAGATTGCGGTTGAAACCGCCAAGTGCGCCCAGACCTTCGGCATCGACCCAAAGGTGGCTTTCCTGAGCTTCTCGACCAAGGGCAGCGCCAAGGACGACGAGGTCACCAAGGTCCAGAACGCCGTGGCCAAGGCCAAGGAGCTCATGGACGTGCCCGTGGACGGCGAGATGCAGTTTGACGCCGCCGTGGCTCCCGAGGTTGGCCAGCTCAAGTTCCCCGGCTCGAAGGTCGCCGGCCAGGCCAACACCTTCATCTTCCCCGATGTCACCTCCGGCAACATCGGCTACAAGATTGCGGCCCGTCTCGGCGGCTTCGCGGCCTACGGTCCCATCCTGCTGGGCCTGAACGCCCCGATAAACGACCTGTCCCGCGGCTGCAACGCCGACGAGGTCTATAAAATGGCGATTATCACCTGCGCGCTGGCGTAAGGACTTCAAAAAAGAAAGACCGTCTCAGCTATGCTGAGGCGGCCTTTCTTTTTTTATGCATCCGTTTCCCGCAGACGCTCGACAATCGTGTGTCTGGCTACGGAGCGGTAGACCAGCAGGGGAACTGCCGCGCCGAGGAGGAGGAACACGGGGAGCGTGACGATTATGGGCAGTACGGTGAAGCGGTAGGTGAAAAACCAGAACACGCTGCCCAGCGCGTGCCCCATAAGCGGACCGGCGCACAGGGCCAGCACCAGCGCCGCGGCCAGGGACAGCAGGGTGTAGTAAAGCCCCTCGAAGATAAGCATTTTCTTTAGCTGTCCGCCCGTCATGCCTATGGATTGCAATACCGCCAGCTCCCGCCGCCGGGTCAGTATGCCCGTGAGCACGGCGTTGATGAAGTTGAGCACGCCCACAAGGCCGATTATCAGGCTCAGGGCGCCGCCCATCGTCATGAACATACCACGGAAGCCCTCAAACTCCGCCTCGTAAATCTTGCGGCTTTCGTAGTCGTACATCGGCTGGACGCTGTCGGTGTACTCGGAAAGAAACTCCTCCATGGCGTCCTCGCTCTCGTCCGTGGTGTTGAAGACGTAGGTCATCACGCTGCTTGTGCCGCTGTCCTGCACAAACTGCTCGGCACCCATGATGAACTGGTCCGCGCCCCAGAAACGGTAGGAGATGCTGTTTGGTATATTCACCAGCGCGCAGACGGTGTACTGCTTATCCTCGTAAACCTTCGAGCGCGTGCCCCATTCACGGCTGCCGCTGTAGCTGTCGAGGATGCCTGGGTCGTCTATGACCTCGCCGGTGTCCCGCCAGAAATACTCTGTCTCATCAACGTAGCGTATAGTAACCGTGTCGCCTAATTTGGCGTAGTTGGTGCCCCACTCGGTGGAGTTGTAGTCGTCGGTGAAATACACCGCGGCTATGGCGTTTTTCGACGGGTCCTTGAGGGGTTCAAGGTCGCCCTCGAGCACATTCAGCAGGGAAAGCGGAAAGTCCTCCATGCCGTACACCGTCACGCGGTCGGCCAGCAGATTGCCCACCTTCTCGGCGTTATCGACCATCATGTCCAGCACCTCGGGCGTACTCCAGCCTTCCCAGCTGTGGCGCAGCCAGTCCTCGGTTATGAACTGCTGCATGGAGCTGGTCTGTCCGTAGATGCGGCCGCTCTCGGTTATGCCGCTGCGCGCGTCTATGTCGGAGATTATCTGCTCACTTACCGCGTCGTCCTCGCTGCCGAACATGCCGCTCGTCTGAAAATATGAGGCGCTGCCGGCAATGAAGTCCACGTCGGCCTTGTTCTGCAAATACTTGTTCATGTCAAAGCCTAAGGAGAAGGTGTAGGTCACGGTCAGCAGCACCACGGCGAGGGTCAGGGAGATGACCGTCACGGCGGTCTTGCCCCGGCTGCGGCCGAGATTGGCCCAAGCCATAGCGGGCAGGGACGCGCCCTTTTTCGCCGTGCGCTCGCCCCGCTTGCCGCCGGCCGCGCCCTCGGCATAGCGCACGGCCTCCACGGGGGAGACGCGAGCGGCCACCCGCGCCGGCTTTGCGCAGGAGATAAGCACCGTGACAAGCGCGAACAGCGCCGCGCCGATGAAAATCCAGGGGTTGAAGCTGACGAACACGTTTTTGTAGCTGAGCTGGCTCATTACCACAGGCGTGAGCTTATTGCCGATGAAAAAGCCCAGCACGAGTCCAATGGGGATGCCGATAAGGCTCAGCAGCAGTGCCTGCTGGCGGATGATGCGCTTGAGCTGCCGGGGCGTGGTGCCGATGGTTTTCAGCAGGCCGTAAAAGCGGATGTCGTTGCTCACGGAAATCTGGAACACGTTGTAGATTATGAGATAACCAGTGAAGATTATCAGCAGCAGCACCACGGCGATGGCTAAAAGCGTGCCCGTGTCGAAGCTGTTGCTCAGCTGCACGCCTGAGTAGCCCCAGTTTACGCCGATTCTATGGTAGTTTTCCGCGCTGGGGTCCTCTCCCTGCAGGCCGTGGTTTGCCAGCACGGCGTTGACGTCGTCGCGGATGCTCAGGGAATTTTTGAACATCAGGTCGAGAGTCCAGACGCCGGTCATGGAGTAGGGGTCGCCGCTGCCGAGGGCGCACAGTTCCTCCGCCTCCGAGCGGGGCAGGAGCACATGGTTTGCCACAACCGCGCTGTCATAGCTCCACCAGCCCGAGAGGGTATAGGTGCGCGTGACAAGCTGGCGGTCCTTGGTGTTTTCGTCGATGTAGAACGAGAGCGTAAACTCCGCGCCCACCTTCGGCTCCACGCCCAGCAGCGCAAGCACGTGGGTGTCCGTGGCGGCCTCGTTGGTGCCCTCCCGGGGGAGAGTTCCCTCCTCGGGGGCGCAGAAGTAGTGGGGCGCGGCATCCGGCTCCATGTAGCTGACCTCCACGTGGGACTTGTTGAAGGGCGGGTCGGTCGGCATACCGACGAACATACGGGCAAAGTCCTCCTTGATAAGCGGGTCGGTGCGAAACTGCTCGACCTGCTCCCAGGTCAGCTCTTTTATGGTCCCGTGGAAGTCGCCGCCGGCCTGGCGGAAGTTCTGCTGCTGGAAGGAGTAGTTTATGGACGCGGCGATGGTAAACAGCGAGGTGAACAGCACCGCCGTCAGGGCGATGGCTAAAACGGCTATGATATTTCTCGTGCGCGCGGCGCCCATGCTGCGCAGTCCGAGACGCCGCACGCAGCGGCCGTTGGATACCTTTACCATGTCCGTCACCTCCGCTCCACGATAAGGCCGTCCTCAATGCGGATGATGCGGTTTGCCATCTGCGCAATCTCCTCGTTGTGGGTTATCATCACAATGGTCTGGCCGAAGCGGGCGCTGGTGACCTTCAGCAGGCCCATGACGTCCTGGCTGGTGCGGCTGTCGAGGTTGCCGGTGGGCTCGTCGGCGAGGATTATGGCCGGCTTGGCTGCCAGCGCCCGGGCTATGGCCACCCGCTGCTGCTGTCCGCCGGAGAGGTTGTTGGGCAGGTTTTTCAGCTTGCCCTCAAGGCCGAGGGTGTCGATTATCTGCCCGATGTACTCGCCGTCGGGCTCGCGGCCGTCAAGCTGTATGGGCAGGAGGATGTTTTCGTAGACGCTCAGTACAGGCACAAGATTATAGTTTTGAAATACAAAGCCTATCTTTCGCCTGCGGAAGATGGTCAGCTCCTCGTCGGCCATTGAGCCAAGCTCCCGCCCGTCCACGCTCACGCTGCCGGAGGTGGGCCGGTCCAGCCCGCCGAGCATGTGCAGCAGCGTGGACTTGCCCGAGCCCGAGGTGCCCACAACGGCCACGAACTCGCCCTTTTGGACGGACATGTTCACCCCCGCCAGAGCGTGGACCTCAGTTTCACCCGCGCCGTATGTCTTGCGTAAATCTTTTGTTTCAAGTACAGTCATAGTATTTTCGCCTCCATGAAAAAAGTCTGCAATGCCTTTTGACACTACAGACTTTAACACATGAATCTTTCCACGTTCTTTCTCAAATCTAACGGTTTTGCAAGATTTGAAAAGTTTTATTGTCTCGGCAGAAAAAGCGAAAACATACTTCCTTGACCGAGATTTGAGTACACCTTCACGAAGCCGCCCTGGCCTTCCATTATCTGGCGGGTCAGGTAAAGCCCCACGCCGACGCCCTCGCTCTCCCAGGCGTTTTCCGCCCTGTAGAAGCGGCCGAAAATCTTCGGGCGCTCCTGCTCGGGGATGCCGGGGCCGGTGTCGGTGACGTCCACGCGGCAGAACAGCTCGTAGGGCTGGACCGAGAGCGTCACGCGCCCGCCGGCGGGGGTGTACTTCACCGCGTTGTCCAAAAGGTTGCACAGAGCCTCGCGGGTCCACTTCTCGTCGAACACCGCCGCCTCGGCGCAGGGCAGCAAAGTCAGCGACAGCCCCTTCGCCTCCGCCGCGGGGGCGAACTGTGCCGCGGCCGAGCTCAGCAGGGGCGCAAGCTCCCCGCGCCGGGGGTGCAGGTCCAGCGTTCCGCTTTCAAGGCGGGAGGTCTTTATCAGCGTGTCGATAAGGCTTTTGAGCCGCTCCGCCTGTTCGCCCAGCGCGGCGGCGCACTCCCTGCCCTGCTCGCTCAGCTCCTGTTCAAGCAGAAGCTGGGCGTACAGCAGAACGTTGGAGATGGGTGTGCGCGTCTGGTGGGCTATGTCGGAGATGAGCATCTTTATCCTGTCGCGCTCATTTTGAAGGTCCCGTGCGGAGACAGCCGAGGCGGCGAGGTAGTCCGCCATGCGGCTCTCCACGCCGGACAGGCGGCTTTCGTTGTAGTGGGATACCTCAAACCGTCCGCCCGCGGCCTCCTCGAGCATCTGCTCAAGACGGTCCATGGTCCGCGCGGTTTTGCGCCGGTCCCAGATTATCACGGCCGCGGCCGCCAGCACGGCGGCCAGACACACATAAAGCGTCACGGAGCCTCACCGCCCCGTTCCGGCGCGCTCCAGACGTATCCGAGGCCGTAGACCGTTTTGAGATACTTCGGCGCGCCCGGCTCGTCCTCGAGCTTGCCGCGCAGTCGCTTTACCGTAACCGACAGCGCGTTTTCATCCACGTACTGGGCCCCGTCGGTCCACACGCGGTCCACGAGCTCGGCGCGGGAGAGCGTCACGCCCCTGTTGGACACCAGCACGCGAAGGAGCTTCTGCTCGGTCTTGCTCAGCTCCACGCTTTGTCCGTTTTTGCGGAAGTCCATGCTGTCGAAATCGAAATAAAAGCCGTCCTGCGTAAACGCGCCCGCGTGCGCCGGTCCCGCCCGCCGGAGCTGCACCTTCACCCGCGAGCGCAGCACCGCAAGGGAGAAGGGCTTTGTGATATAGTCGTCCGCGCCGGACTCAAGGCCGCAGACGATGTCCGTCTCCAAATCGTTTGCCGTAAGCAGTATTACAGGCACGGAGCTTTTCAGGCGCACCTCGCGCAGAAGCTCCGTGCCGCTGCCGTCGGGCAGGTTTATGTCAAGAATGAGCAGGTCAAAGCTCCCGCGCTCAAGCTCCTGCCGCGCCTGAGAGAGGGTGCGGCAGTGGCTGAGCGCGGTCTGTCCGTCGCTGAGGGCCATCGAAATGCCGCGGCCGAGGGCCGCGTCGTCCTCCACAAGCAAAATCCTGTTCATCGCCGCACCGTCACAGCAGGGACAGCGGCTGCCGGCGCAGCTCCGCGTCCTGAATCCTGCCCAAAAGCTCGGGGACGTGGTCCATGAGAAAATCGCTGCCGCTGCCGCTCAGTCCCTCGGCGCGCAGCCCGGCAATGAGCGTTTCGCTCACGCTCTCAACAAGGGCGCACTCCCGCCGTATGTCCTGCGCCTCCGCCAGCTCTAAAAGCCGGGCGTGCATCGCCTCGCCCCCCGGCAGCTCCCGCAGGGCGCGGAAGAGCCACTTGTAAAAGGGGCGGAAGCGTCCGCGCAGCAGGAAAAGCATTGCCGCGGCGTGCTCGATGAATTTGAATTTTGCCTCCTTCGAGGCCAGGGTTTCCCCGTGGCGGGCGGAGCGCAGCATGTTGTACTGCCCCGTCTGCGCGGCCAGACCGGCCTGCCGGGCAAGAAGGCGCAGCCGTGCGTCCCGCGGGTAGCCCGCCAGCAGCTTTTCACGCACCGCGGAAAACTGTCCCGGCGGGTCGGAAAACACCTTTCCGTTCACCGCCGCGGCCAGACTGGACTCGGGCACGGCCAGCCACTGGCTCAGGGTCTCTGGGGCGCCCTGCCGGCCTATGGTCTGCGCGTAGAATTCGCCCACGCCGTACAGCCCGCTGCGCTTGAGCCCCGGGGACGGCGGGCAGACGTGAACGCCCCCG
Organism: uncultured Eubacteriales bacterium; assembly: GCA_949744025.1. Classification (GTDB taxonomy): domain Bacteria; phylum Bacillota; class Clostridia; order Oscillospirales; family Oscillospiraceae; genus JAMPGF01. The sequence continues at coordinate 17,299 of CATJWA010000321.1, read as the reverse complement.
TATTCACTGGGGAATTTGCTTATAGCCGCGCGCAGGGCCGCGCCGTGCCCGCCAAGCTCCGCGTCGGGAAAGAACAGGCACACGCGCAATCCCCAGTCGTGGTCGCGCGAGAGCTCGTCGTCATAGCCGAAGCAGTCCGAGCCCTCGCCGACGAGCCCCGCAGCCAGGCGCGGCAGAAGCTCGGGCACTTCCCTGCGCAAAACCGGCTCGCAGCAGTCAAAATAGTATCTCCGGCTGAGTTCAAGCGCTTTCATTGCCTCTGCCCTCAAGCTCGTCTGCCGTTGTTATGAAATACTCTCCCGCCTCGGCGTACTGTCCGCCCAGCTCGTTGAAGTGCGCTCCTGCGCGGCGCAGAAGCTCCGCCGCGCCCGCGGCGTCCCCGCGCAGAAGCCGGGCCGAGGCCATGCCGCCGAGACTTGTGCCCATCATCAGCCTGTCAGCCGGCTCGGTCTGGGCTATGGCCAGCGCGCCCTTGAAAAACTCCTCGGCCTCGTCCGCCTGACCCGCGTCAAGATACACCTGGCCGATGTTGCTTATGCAGGCCGCGTAGAGCTCGTGCGGAACCTCAACCTCGTCGTATATCTCCCTGACGGCGCTGAAATGCTCAAGCGCCCTGTCGTACTGTCCGGTGAGCCTGTACAGGCTGCCGAGGTTTTCCAGCACTGCGGCGCGGCTGTCGCTGCGGCGAAGCTCCGCGCTGCCGTCAAGCAGCTCCTTTGCGCGCAGAAAGGCGCTCTCGCTCTTTTCGTAGCTGCCCGCGGCGCAGTAGAAGCCGCCGAGCTCGTTGTACAGCGCGGCGCGCCCCGTCAAATCCTCCGGTGCGGCGGCGTCATAGGCGGAGCACTGCTCCGTGAGGAAGCGCTCGGCCTCACTGTCACCCGAGCTTTTTGCCAGCGCGTCGTATTTCTCCAAAATTTCCTGTACCGTCATTTGCTTAACCTCCCTGCTTTGCGCGGAGATAATCCTCCGCCTGTCTTATGTTTTCGTACCCGTAGTGGCACACCGAGTTTTCCAGCACCGCCGCGGCAAGGCTCTCGCCGCGCGCCTTCATCTCAAAGATCTGGGCGTGCAGCTTTTCAAGTGTCGGTTCCGAATAAGTCAGCAGCTCGCAGCGCTGATAGGTCTCAACCGAGGTGTCGCCGGGCCGGTCCTCGCTGCTGTAAAGCGGGCGGCCGGCTCCGCCGACGAGAGGAAAGCGCTCCCTAAGCGCCGCTGTCTGGGCAATCATCTCCATGCAGATTTCCTCGGCCAGACGCGCGGCGCGCTCGCTCACCTCCGGCAGACGGTCCTTTTGAAGCTCGTACTCACGGGGAAAGGTGCTCTCCATCATACGCAGGTATTTTTCCGCGAGCAGGTTGCGTCCGGACTCCTGAGCCGATTTCAGGTCCCGCGCGTAGCTTTCCAGCACCGGCGTCTCCCAGGCAAGAAACTGTCCGCAGCGCATCCCGTAAAAGGTTTCGGGGTCGTTCTGACAGGAGGCGCGGCCTCCGTTGTTGTGTACCCGCTGGAACATGTCCCATTCCATGTCCGCAATTTCGTTTATAAGCTTTTCCCTATCCATTTCTGGCCTCCTGTGCCTTTTCAAAATCGCTGTCCGAGGACAGCCGCGCCGTTTTCCAGCGGCCCGTGAAGAAATATACCAGACCCGGCAGGGCCACGCCGTAGGGCGCGAGCCCGAAGCCGAGTACAAAGCCGAAAAAGCCCATGCCGCAGCTTACGCCGAACAGGTAGCTGAGCACCACGCGCAGTCCCGCGTCGGCAAAGGCCAGCGCCATCATTATCGTGGTCTGCCCCGTGCCCTGAAGCAGGGCCTGAGTCGCGCGCATGAGCACCATGCCCGGAAATGTCCACAATATCGCGCCGATAAACACCCCCGACAGCTCCAGCACGTCAATCTCGTCCGTGAACAGCGCGAACATCTCCCTGCCGATGAGCACATAGCACAGCACGAAGCAGCCGGCCACGGCTGAGCAGAGTACAAAGCTCCAGCCGAACACGGATTTAACCCGCTCGTGCTTTTTTGCCGCGATGTTCTGTCCAATCATCGGCGCCGCGGCGTACTGCACGCCCTGGGTGAGCTTGTTTGATATGTCGTCTAACTTGATTCCCGTTCCGAAGGTGGCCGACGGCGTGACCCCGAGGGCGTTTATAAAGCGGTTTACAAACATCATGGAGACGCTTATCGCGCAGGCCTGGAGCGCCAGCGGTACGCCCATGCGGAAAATCTCCGCGAGCAGTGGACCGTCGGGCCGGAAGCTTTCCGGCCTGAAGTCGAAGTAAAATTCCGCCCTGCGGCGGTAGAGCAGGCGCAGGGAGACGACCACCGACACCGCCTGCCCCGTAATCGTCGCCGCCGCGGCCCCGGCGACGCCGAAGCCCAGCACGCCCGTGAACAGCAAATCCAGAATCAGATTTACTGCGGAGGCGATGGCGATGAAGATGAAGGGATGGCGAGAGTCACCCATGCCGCGCAGAATCGAGGATATGAGGTTGTAGCCTCCCGTGAAGATGGTGCCCGCGCCGCATATCACGATATAGTCCATCGCCATGTCCCGCGCCTCGTCCGGTATGCTGATAAGGTCCAGCGCGAAATTTCTCAGTACCAGTACCAGCGCCGTCAGGGCGAGGCTTATAATTATCATACTTGTGAACATGGTGCCGATGATGCGTCCGAGCTCCTTTTTCCGCCCCGCGCCGATGAACTGCGAGATTATAATCTGTCCGCCTGTGGAAAAGCCCATACAGATGCAGGTGACGAATATCATCAGCATACTGCCCTGCGACACGGCGGACAGGCCGCTCTTTCCCACAAAGCGCCCGACAATTATCATGTCCACCAGCGAATAGAGCACCTGCATGGCGTTTGAGGCCATGAACGGGAGCATAAATATGCCAAGCTGCTTCGGCACGCAGCCCGAGGTGAAATCTGTTATAAGCGTTTTCTTATTCATATCTGCTCCCTTCATTTTTGACCACTCTGCTATAATAACAGATTTGAACAAAAAACGGAAGCTGTAAGGCTTCCGTTTTTTTGAAATTATCCGCCTATTTGCCCATTCAGACCGAAGCGTTTGACAATTTCCAGCAGCTCCTGCATATGCTCGTCGCTTGGAACCTCTATTGACATGTCCATCGTCTTTCCCAGACTCTCGTTCTTCGACTCGCCCAGGCGGTGGTAGGGCAGCAGGTGCACCGGCACGTCGTCACCGAGCTTTTCCGAGACAAAGCGGGCCGTTGCGGTGATGTTGGCCTCGGAATCGTTGTAGCCGGGGATGGTGGGGACACGTACTATGACCGGCTTCTTAAGAATGTGATATGTATAGCGGATATTGTCGAGTATCAGCTCATTGGGCACGCCCGTGAGCTTTTTGTGCGTTATCGAGTCCATGTGCTTTATGTCCAGCAGGCACAGGTCGGACTGGGAGAAAACGCGCGCGACAACCTCGTTCGGCGCAAATGAGCACGACTCCACCGCGGTGTGAAAGCCCGCTTCCCTGGCCGCGTACAGCATAGCCTCGGAAAAATCGGGGTGCATGAGGCACTCGCCGCCCGAGAGCGTCATTCCGCCGCCGCTCGTCTCGATAAACAGCCGGTCCCGCTCCACCTTTTCCAGCACCTGGCGCACCGTCATCTCCTCGCCGGCCAGCTCGCGAGCCTCGTGCGGGCAGGCCGGAACGCACGCGAAGCACTCCGTGCACAGCGCGCGGTCGGTTATCGCGGCCATTTTCCCGTCTTTCTCGCTGATGGATATGGCGCCCGCGCCGCAGGCGGCTGTACAGCGCCCGCAGCCGGTGCACTTGGCCGAGTAGGTCATAAGCTGCGGCCGCGCCAGGTTCGACTCGGGGTTGGCGCACCACAGACAGCGCAGGGGACAGCCCTTGATAAACACCGTCACCCTTATGCCCGGTCCGTCGTGTATGGAATAGCTCTGGATATTGAATATCGGAGCGGTTACGTCCATGTAGTTTTCAGTCATTTTCCCAGCCTCCCTTGCCCTGTCGGAGCGGTTATAGTCCCATGGAGGTGCGCTCTATCACCTCGTCCTGCATTGCTTTGGACAGCGTGACAAAATAGGTGCTGTAGCCCGCGACGCGCACCACAAGGTCGCGGTACTGCCCGGGGCTCTCCTGCGCCTTTTTCAGCGTCTCCTGGTCAACGACGTTGAACTGCACCTGCTTGCCCCCGTTTGTGAGGTACGCTTTTATCATCGCGCCCAACTTTGCCAGGTCGGCGCTTGTTTTCAGCGCGGTGGTGTGGAATTTCATGTTCAGCAGAGTGGCCTGCATGGGGTCCTGGTCAATCTTCATCGCGCTTTTGAACACGCAGGTCGGCCCGCAGGTGTCCATGCCGTGCATCGGCGAGGTGGTGCCGTCGGCGAGAATTGCGCCTGCCTTCCGCCCGTCCGGCGTAGCTCCGGTGAGCTGGCCGCCGGGCTGATGCGAGGTTATCGAAATTCCCGTGGCAATCGTCGGCCTGCCCAGAATGTTTGGCAAGTGCGCTACCGTGTCGTTAAGCAGATTATAACACTCCGCGACGATGTTGTCTACATAGTCGATGTCGTTTCCATACTTTGGGGCGCGGAGAAAATCGCTCTGCATATCCTCAAAGCCCACCCAGTCGGCGTCCAGCGCTGTCTGAAGCTCGGCGAGGGTGTACTTTTTCTCGTCAAATACCAGCTTTTTTATCGCCGCGAGCGAGTCGCCGAGGTTCACCATGCCTATGGGGTTGACAACCGCGCAGTTTTCAAAGGGCATCACGCGCTTCCAGGTGTCCTTGCCAGACTCAATGCCCTGATACATCAGCGCGCTGCGCAGCGGGTCAAAAAGTATCTCCTGCGTTATGGCCAGCTCTACGTTGTTTTTCTCGCACACCAGGGCAAGAATGTACCTTATCTCCTCGCTCAGCGCCGCGAAAAGCTCATCATAGCTCTTGAAATCCGCGAAGCTGCCGCAGTCGGGGCCGACGCGCAGACCGGTTTTAACGTCAATTCCGCCGTGACGGAAGATGTCAAAGATAAGCGGGAAGGTCACCATCGGCACGGGGCCGGTGCGGGACTTGCCGGGCAGATTGCCGTCCAGACAGCCGGTCATGACAAAGTCCCGCGCGAACTCCAACGGACAGCCGCGCGAGGCGAAAGTCGCCGTGTAGGACCCGTCGCTGACGAAGGCCGGCATTCCCAGCCCCAGGCGCACGCACTCCAGCGCCTTTTCCATCAGCTCCGGAGGCGTTTTCTCATGCACGCGCAGCGTGAGGGTGAAGTGCGGCGTTCTGGTTATCATGGCCGAGTCGATGAGCATGTAGGTCAGCTCGTTGGTCGCGTCCTCGCCCGTGATGGGGTCCACGCCGCCTATGGTGTAGTTGTGCCACTTGGCCATGCCGGAGTTTTTCTTGCGCAGCTCGCTGCCGGAGGTGCGGTTGAGCTCCATGTCCTTGAGCCGCAGCAGGCACAAAAGCTCCGTGGCCTGCTCCCGCGTTATGAGCCCGGCGTCGAGATCGCGCTTGTAGTAGGGGTACATGTACTGGTCAAAGCGCCCGCCCGGCAGCGTGGTGCTCGGGCTGAGGAACAGCACCTGAAACCAGAAGCACTGCACCGCCTCTCGGAAGGAGCGCGCCGGGTACATCGGCACCCGCGCGCAGGTCTCGGCAATCTGCTCCAGCTCGGCCCGGCGCTCGGGATTTTCCTCCTTCGCCGCCATGTCCTTTGCTAAATCAGAATAGCGCCCCGCCAAAATCTCCATGGCCTCGAAGGCCATGACCACGGCGTCGTAATAGCGGTGCCTGTCGAGCGCCTCCATGTCGGTGAAGCGTATCTTGGCCTGCTCCTCCCGCGCCTGACGGATAAGCTCGCGCGTGCCGTTTTTGATGAGCTTGTCGTACTCCACGCACAGCAGCACCAGCGACGGCCCCAGGCCCAGACCGGACTGCGCGTAGCCGCCGCCGACGCCGCGCTCGCTGCTTTTGTCCTTCCACGGCGGCAGAATCAGCCCCGCGCGCAGCATGTTCATGATGCGCGGCTCGTCGTAGAGCACGTCGCCCATGCGCCCTATGAGCGTGTCGGGCTGATAGCGCTTGTTGAGCTCCTGCAAATCCTTCTCGTCCTGCGGGTCTATAAGGTAGCCGTCGGCCTTGAGCGAGTCAATCTCGTGCTGCGGCCATACGCCGTAGTCGGGGTCAATCTCCAGCCCCATGTGCTTGCTCGAGGCGATGCCGACGATAAGCTCATCCTCGCCTATGGCGATGGGCATACGCTCGGCGCAGGCGCGCAGTATCTTGCCGCGCTGTATCATGATGTGGTCGTTTCGGCTGCGCTCGCGCACGTCCAGCGTGATACGGAATTTCTCTATGCATATGGGATAGCGGTCGACTATCACGCGCTTTTTTATCTTCTCGATTCTTTCAAGTGTGTTCATATAAGCCCTCCGGTTTGGATTTGGTCCATATTCCTGAAAAAGAGGCCCCAAGGGGCCTCTTTTCAAATTGCTCAGCTTTCAAAGTTGGCCCAGATTTCCGCGAGCTGGGCGTCAGCGTCGGCGACAACCTGGCGGATTTCCTCAACCGTCATGGGCTGATAGGTGTTTGTGCCGCCGAGGCCGTACACGCGCTCCATGTACTCCTCGCTGTTGACAATGTCGGCGATGCAGTCGTTGATGTAGCGGCAGAGCTCATCGTCCATGCCGGCGGGACCGACAACCAGCATCGGCCAGGCGATTACGAGGTCCTCGCAGTCGCCGTCGATGATGTCGGGCACTATGGGGATGGAGTCAAGAGCTTCCTTGAGCTCGTCGTCGGCGTAGCCGCGCTCGGTGCGGCTGTTGAGCAGACCCTTCAGGCTGCCGTCGGCGACATACTGCGGACCGACTGTCTCGGTCAGGCAGCCGAGGTTTATCGTGCCGCCGAGCAGGCCGGTCAGAGCGTCGTTGTTGGTGCAGGAGACCCAGCGGACCTTGTCGGAGATGCCGTAATGCTCGGTAATGAGCTTGAGACGCACCTCATGCGGGGTGCCCATGACCACAGCCACGGTGACGGTGTTCGGGTTGGCCTCGACATACTCTACCAGCTCGGGAATGCTGTTGTAGGGCGCGTCGGGCTGAGTTACAAATACGCCGCCGGAGGGAAGGGCCAGACCGATGTTGGGGGCGATAACGCTGAAATACTCGGGGTCGGCAAGGTTGATTTCCCAGCTTCCGTTATAGGCGGATATTATCTGACCGCAGCCGCAGGACATGAGCACGGTGCCGTCGTTCTCACCCTGAGCAGTGAGGTTGGCAGCACGGGCGCCGCCGCCGGCAGCATCGTTTTCGACAACGAAAGTGCCTCCGGTTTTCTCGGTCAGCCAGTCAACCAGCACGCGCGTGGCCAGGTCCAGCGGCGCGCCGACGTCGGCGGGAACATATACCGTCACGGTGTCGGCCGGCCAGCTTATCTCCGGCTTGTCGTCGGCCGGAGGCGTGTTGTCCGCGGGGGCATTGCCGTTCGCGGGAGCGTTGTTGTCCGCGGGAGCGGGGGTGGCGGCGGGCGCAGGGGCAGTGCTGCCGTTGTCGCCGCAGGCGCACAGGGCAAGCAGCATAACCAGCGCGAGAATAACAGCTATACTCTTTTTCATTTCATTGGTCCTCCTTGTTTTATTGGTACGCGGCTTTTGCCGCGGTACTCTTGAAATTGGCCATGGCTCACTCCCTGACCTTACTTATCAGCGGCTTTACAAAATGCATTCCCAGCACGGCCACTCCGGCAATGATAAATATCAGCGACACGGGACGAGTGAAAAACTCCTGCACGCCCACGAGCGAGAAATTCATGGCCTGCCGCACGTTTTTCTCAAACAGCGAGGCAAGAATATAAGTCATGATAAACGGCATAATCGGTATGTCGAAATAGTCCATCGCCAGACCCAGCGCGCAGGCGCACACGGTAACTATAACGCCGAAGATGCTGCCGGCGGTCATGTATGAGCCGAGGAAGCTGACCACGATGATGGCCGGGTACAGGTAGTGGTAGGGGAAAGAGATGAACTTCGGGAACATCGGCATCCCCAGGGTCTGCACCAGCAGCACAAAGACAGCCGCGACCATCGCCGCCGTAAAGAGCATGTATACCATGTCGGGGTTTGTTTTCATGAGCATGGGACCGGAGGTTATGCCGTGTATGGACATCACGGCCATAAACTGCACCATTATCGCGTCTCCGGGGATGCCAAGCGCGAGCATGGGTATCATAGCCCCGCCTATGCCGGCGTTGTTGCATATTTCGGGGGCGATAACGCCGCCTATCGCGCCGTGTCCCCACTTCTCCGAGTCCTTTGCCAGACTCTTTTCGTTGGCGTAGGCAATAACCGTGGAGGTCGGCGCGCCCAGCCCGGGCAGGAAGCCGATGAAAGCTCCTGTTACAAAGGAGCGTATCATATTTCCGATGTTGTCCTTCAGGTCCTTTCCGGGCCACTTGAAGCGCCGGACCTTTATGTTAGTTTTTGCGCCGCGGCTCCGGCGGGCGTACTCAAGCAGAATGAGCTTTGCCGCGTACAGGCCGAGCATGATGTTGATGACGTTGATGCCGCTGTACATGTCCATTGAGCCGAAGGTCAGGCGCACGCTGCCGTTTATCGGGTCGGTGCCTATCGAGGCGATAAGAACCGCCAGACCCACGCCGACAAAGCCCTTGACCATGTTGCCCTTGGACAGACCTATAACCATGCACACCGCGCAGAAGCACATCGCCGCGTACTCCCAGGGGCCGAGCTTCACGCCGAGGTTTGCCAGCGTGCGGCAGGCCGCCATGGCGATGAGTATTGACGGTATGGTGCCGATGAAGTTGCACACCACGGCCGCGGACAGCGCGCGCACGGGGTCTCCCTGTTTGGTAAACTCATATCCGTCCCAAGTCGTGGCGATGGAGCCGCTGGTGCCGGGTATGCCCAGCAGGATGGAGCCGATGCAGCCGCCGCAGGTCGAGCCGATGTGTATGGACATAAACAGCGCCATGGCCAGCACGGGGTCCATCTTGTAGCTTATCGGCAGCAGCAGAACCATTATAGTGCCGCCCGAAAGCCCCGGCAGCGAGCCGAAAAGAAGCCCGGCCACGGAGCCGATCAGTATGTACATTATGCCTGTAAACGAGCACAGGGTGCCCAGAGACTGGAGCAGGTAATTGAGCATTTTCTTTTCCCCCTTATCTCAGCAGCTTGAGCAGCGCGCCGCTTGGAAGCTTCGCGTCCAGCGCCACGACGTAAACCAGATACAGCGCGGCGGTAACTGCCGCGGAATAGATAAGGCTTCGGATGATTCTTTTCTTTGTCGCCGCGTCGGGATCCGAAATTTTGGAAAACAGGAAGGAAACGATAAACAGCACTATCGGCGCGGTTATCACGAAGCCGAGGTACTTCATCATTACAACGAACAGCACGTAGATGCCGAACAGGAGTGCGGCGTGCTTGAGCTCGTCGCGGCTGAGGAATTTTCCCTTTTCCTTTTTTTCGGGCTTTACCAGGAGCATTATGCCGCACAGCGCCATGATAATCGAGCCCATGTAGGGGAACATCTTCGGCCCCGGGTCACCCTCGAAGTTTGTCGCTCCAAGCTTGCCCGTGAAGTAGGCAAAGAAGGCCGCAATGACAAGGACGATAATGCCCAACAGTCGGTCTTTTTTCAGCTTTTCCAATGCCTGCAATCTCCTTTTCGGTTTATTTTTTCTGTTTTGCGCCGGACTGAAATAAAATGAACAAAAACCCCGATTGCGCCGCCGCGGTTTTTGTACTTTATGTTTAGGAGTTTACCACGGATTTAGTGCCGACTCCAACAGTTTTGACTGTGATTTTCGACAACAATTTTATTGTGGGCACGCAAAACGCCCCGATATACATCGGGGCGCCAGCCTGTCGAAAAAGCCTCACATTAAGAAACTGTTAGTGGCTTCGCCACTTTTTCGACGCGCTCGGGGAGTTTTCATGATACCCGTCGCCTCAGGGCAGACGGGACTGATTGCTGACGGTGCTCTCCGACACCAGATACTTGTCTATCTCCTCAATCGAGCGCCATATCGTCTCGCGGCAGCAGTCTATAAACGAGCGCACGTGCAGGGACGGCTCGCGGTTGCCGTAGACTATGTTGAAATGCGCCAGCTCCGTGATTCCCTCGGCGGGGAAATACAGCACGTTTGACGGCCGGCTCTTGTGCATTATCTTTCTGTACAGCAGCTCGCGCGAGACAAAGCAGCCGCAAAGTCCGTTTTTGCACACGTCAAAGAGAATGTCGTGCTCCGTTGTCTCCAGCACTATGTTCGGCGAGAGGCCGCGCTCGTTGAACATGCTCTCAAAGGTGGTGCGCAGCGTGCTGGTCGTCGGCGGCAGGGCTATCGGGAAGCGGCAGGCGTCTGTAAGGTTGCAGCCGTGGAGATGCGCCTCGACAAAGCCGTCCGCCTCCCCGCCGAGCACACAGGCAAGCAGCTCGCGGGAAATGATGAAATACAGCCGGTCGCGGTAGAGCGTCTTGCCGCTGCTGCGCAGGCTGGTGTTTGTGGACATGCCCATGTACAGCTCAATCCTTCCGAGCTGGAGCTGGTTTTCAATGTATTCGTGGTTGCCCGAGATTATGGACAGCACCACGTTCGGGAATATTTTGTAGTAATTTCCGATTATTGTGGGCATGAACACGGTCCCGCGCGTAGAGGTCTGACCGATGGCCATGCGGACGCGCCGGTTTTCGCTGTCGCCGCGCAGCTTTTCCACCAGGTCGTGCTCAGCCTCCACCACCCGTCTGGCATATGCGAGCATCCTCTCGCCCTGATAGGTCAGCCTCAGCTTGGGGCTGCGCTCGAAAAAAACGGCGTTGTATGCCTTTTCCAGCTTTTTGATGTGCCCGCTGAGCGCCTGCTGGGAAATAAACAGCTTCGCCGCGGCCTGAGTGATGTTCTGCTCCTCCGCCGCCGTGATGAAATATTGCAGACTTATATTATTCAGGAGTCTCTCTCCTCTCCGCCTCCGGTCAAAAAGCCGCGGAAGCCTAAATATATTCAATTCTACCATATTTTCGGCGCCTATTCAAGCTTTGTTGTTCAACAGGTGCAGATTCCACAAGTATATTGTTGTCAAAAAACCGATTTTTTCTTCGTTGCGCCGGTGACGCTTTGGTGATATGTTATATATAAGATATATAGAAAATAACGCATACGGAGGATTGTCTCATGACCGATAGAATAGTCAGGATGCAGCAGGGCCTGAAAACCGACAGGTACCCAATCTGCGCGGAAAAGGCCAGGTATTTCATTGAGTCCTGGCGCGAGCATGAGGGTCTGCCCCAGATTCTCAAAAACGCCTACGCCACGGCAAATTACCTTGACAAGCGCACTATATATATTGACGACGACGAGCTCATAGCCGGCAACGTCGCGTCCCAGCCCCACGGCATGGAAGCGTCCGTCTGGGGCCCGTTCTGGGACGACGCGGATCTTGACACCATGCTTGACGGCGGAAAATTTACCATCTCCGACGCCGACCGCCGGGAGCTGCGCTCCTACGACTCCTTCTGGGCCGGTCAGGGCCGCCAGATTTACGAGTGGCAGGGCCGTTTTTACGACGACTGGCACCTGTGGCCCTTCATCCGCTCGGGCATACTCTGCCCGCCGTGGAAGGACAAGGAAAAGGGCCGCGGCGCAGGCGGCGCGGGCTTCGGCTGGGGCATCGGCATCGGCCTGTCCTTCTTCGTGCCGGACTACGGCAAGATAATCAGCGAGGGCATAAGCCACACACTGCATCAGGCCGAGGCCGAGCTTGAAAAGCTCACCTACCATGACCCCGATTCCTTTGACAAGGCCCAGTACCTCAAGGCAGTGATAATCGCGCTGAGCGCCATGGTGCGCATGTACCACCGCTATGGCGACGCCTGCGCGGCCAGGGCGGCCGAAACCGCGGACGAAACGAGGAAGAAAGAGCTCCTGCGCATGGCGGACACCTGCCACTGGATAGCCGAGAATCCGTCGCGCGACTTCCGCGACGCGATGCAGAATTTCTACTTCTACTGGATGATGGTCGCCCACGGCACCACCCCCGGCGGCCGCTTCGACCAGTATATGTACCCCTACTACAAGCGCGACATTGAGACCGGCGCGATAACCGACGCCGAGGTGCTCGAGCTTCTGGAGTGCCTGCGCATAAAGATAATGCAGTTTAACTTTGTCAACGGCGGCGCGCAGCAGCGCGACAAATGGGCCGGCATGGCCCGCTGGCACAACTTCGTTATCTGCGGCGTAAAGCCCGACGGCAGCGACGCTACCAACGAGCTGTCCTATCTGGTCATCCAGGCCGCCTACGAGGTACGTGTGCCGCAGTACACGATAACCGTGCGCGTGGCGGACACCACTCCGAAGGACCTGCTCATGAAGGCCGCGGAGCTTGTGCGCACCGGCATTGGCATGCCGGCCTTTGTCTCCGACAAGAGCTATATCGGCGGACTGGTGGAGCAGGGCATCCCCCTCGAGGACGCGCGGGACTACGCCCTTGCCGGCTGTCTGGACCTGAACCTGCCCGGCAAGTCGAGAATAAACGCCCTTGGAATGTTCATCGTGCCGAAGGTGCTGGACATCACCATGCACAACGGCGTGCTGACCCAGACCGGCGAGCAGCTCGGCCCAAAGACCGGCGAGATGAAAGACTTTACGAGCTTTGACAGCTTCATGGACGCGTTCAAGACCCAGCTTGAATACTTCATGGGCCTGTACAACGAGGAGCACAATATCCTCATCCGCGTAACCCGCGAGGTGTTCCCCGACGTGGTCCACTCCGCCTTCACAAAGGACGGCATCACCAGCGGCCGCGACATGTTCGACCGCAAAATGTACTATGAAAACGCCTCCATGTTCAATCCCATCGGCATGATAAACGTCGCCAACTCCATGGCCGCGATAAAAAAGCTCGTGTTCGAGGACAGGAGGGTGAGCATGGAGACCATGTTCAGGGCCATCGAGGCGGATTGGAAGGGCTACGAGGATTTGCAGCTTGAGTGCCAGAGGGCGCCCAAATTCGGCAATAACGACAGCTTTGCCGACGACATCGCCGTGGAGCTGTACCAGTTCTGGGAAAAGACCACGGGCGAATTCCGCACCATATACGGCGAGGCGCCCAAGCCCACGGGCGTGTCCATAACCGCCCACGCGCCCGGCGGGTCCTATACCTGCGCCACCACGGACGGCCGCTGCTGCGGCGAAACCCTGTGCGACGGTGTGATGTCCCCCGCCCAGGGCACCGACCACGAAGGCCCGCTCGCTTCGCTGAGCAGCGCCATGAAAATTAACCAGACGCCCTTCAACGCCGCGCTGCTGAACATGAAGATTCACCCCAGCGCCCTGAAAAGCACCGGCGACCTTGAAAAGCTTGTCGAGCTCGTGAAAACCTACATGTATAACGGCGGCAAGCACATCCAGTTCAACGTCGTGGATAACAGGGTGCTCAAGAAAGCGCAGGAGGAGCCGAAGGATTACCAGGACCTCATAGTCCGCGTGGCAGGCTACAGCACCTATTTCACCCTTCTCACCCCCGCGGTACAGGACGAGATAATCAAAAGAACGGAAAACATGCTGTAAAAAACTCAAGGCCGCCCGTTTCGGGCGGCCTTTGCCGTTGTTTCGATATTAATAATAATCCTCCTCGTCCTCATCCTCAAAGGTGCCGTCGCCGGACTTGCCGCCGGACTTGGCAAAGCGGGAGAAGTCAAAGCTGCGCGGCTCGGTGCCGCCTATGATGCGCACTAAATTCTCCGCGTGACGCAGCACGATTATCAGCGCGCACAGCAGCGCGAGCATACCCTCAAGTCCGCCAAAGCCGAAAATCCACATGAATATCGCCGCCAGAGCCGCCGCGGCCACCGCGCCGAGAGCGGCATAGCGTGTGAATACAAGCACGACAATGTACGCCACCCAGCAGCACAGGCCCACGCGCCAGTCGATGAGAAATACCGCTATGCCCGCGCACAGCAGCGCCTTGCCGCCGTGGAACAGAAACAGCAGGGGGTAGGCGTGGCCGAGAATCAGGCAGAAAGCCGCGAAAAGCCGGCCTATCAGGAGCTGGTCCACGAGTCCGAGCAGTGCGCCGCCTATCAGCACGGCCAGCAGCGTCTTTGCCAGGTCAAACAGCACGAGCATGACCGTGCCTATCGGCCCGTAGTCATGGAAGAACTCCGCAATGGGGCTTTCCATGCGGCTGTGCCGCGCGGCGTTGTTGCGGAAAACATACTTGGAGAGAATCATGCTGCCGCTCAGGTTGCCGAGACAATAGCTGATTATCGCGGTGAGTATCAAGAGCAAAACGGTTTTCATTGGCTGTCTCCCTTCTGACGGATGAGCATACGAACCGGTGTTCCCTCAAGGCCGAAGGCGGCGCGTATCTGGTTTTCGAGATATCTCTGGTAGGAGAAATGGAAAAGCTCGCGGCTGTTGCAGAACACGACGAAGGTTGGCGGCTTTATGCCGGTCTGGGTCATGTAGTAAATTTTCAGGCGGCGGCCCTTGTCCGTGGGAGGCTGTACACGCGCCTGTGCGTCAGCCAGGATGTTGTTTAGCATACCGGTGGTTATACGCATGGACGACTGCTCGTTCACTGAGTTGATAAGCTCATACAGCCGCTCGGTGCGTTGGCCGGTGAGCGCGGAGATAAACAGCACGGGCGCGTAAGTCATGTAGCTGAGGTCCCGCAGGACCTCCTTTCGCATTTTCTCCATTGTGCCCGTTTCCTTGTCAACGAGGTCCCACTTGTTGACAACGATGATGCTGGCTTTGCCGGACTCATGGGCCATGCCGGCAATCTTAGTGTCCTGTTCGGTTACGCCTTCGCGCGCGTCAATCATGATAAGGCACACGTCCGCGCGCTCAATGGCAAGCTGAGCGCGCATGACGGAAAATTTCTCAATCCTGTCGTCAACCTTGCTTTTGCGCCGGATTCCAGCGGTGTCGATGAAGGTGTATCTGCCATATTTATTGTCCACACGAGTGTCCACAGCGTCGCGCGTTGTGCCGGCTACGTCGCTTACAATAACGCGTTTTTCTCCAACGATAAGATTGGTCAGCGAGGATTTGCCGACATTTGGTTTGCCGATTATCGCAACCTTTATGCGCTCATCCTCTTCAGTGTCCATGTCTTCGCCGGGGAACAGGGCCACGCAGGCGTCAAGCATGTCACCAGTGCCGTGGCCGTGCACGGCGGAAACTGAGATGGGCTCACCTAAACCGAGGGAGTAAAACTCGTAGATGGTGGGGTCGTTGGACGAAGGGTTGTCCATTTTGTTGACCACAAGCACCACAGGCTTGTGTGAGCGCAGGAGCATGTTGGCAACGTCCTTGTCCGCAGCGGTGACGCCGGTGCCTATCTCGGTTACAAGCACTATTACGTCCGCGGCGGAGATGGCTATGTTGGCCTGCTCGCGCATGAACAGGAGAATTTCGCTGTCGGTCGTCGGCTCAATGCCTCCGGTGTCTACTATATCAAATTTTCTGCCGGCCCACTCGCACTCGGCGTAAAGCCTGTCGCGCGTGACGCCGGGGGTGTCCTCAACTATGGACAGCCGCTGACCGGCCAGGCGGTTGAAAAGCATGGACTTGCCCACGTTGGGCCGTCCGACTATGGCTACAAGCGGTCTTGGCATTATGTCTCCTTTCGCGGATGGTCTGCCCTCGGGTGTGAGGGCGGGTTATAGCGGTTATAGGGCGTGTTTTCGCCCTCACGCTCGGGGAGGCGCACGTCGGGAAGCAGGCCGAGCACCGCGTCGCACAGCTCACCGCCGTCCTCGGCTATAGGGTATAGCGGCACGCCCAGCGCTGCGGATACCTGCTCAAGTGTCATTCCGTCTAAAAAATCCATTTCCTCGCGACGAAGCATGTTCGCGCTTATAAGAAGGCGCTGCCCAAGCTCGCGGCCGCAGAGCTGCGATATCAGGTCCCCGCCCGTGATAAGTCCCGAAACTGTGACGCTGCGTCCAAAGAAATCGTTATATATGGGGTATACCATACCGTCTATATTATCATATTTTTCGCGCGCTGTACACAAAAGCTTTTCAAGTGTGGGTGCCGCCGCCGTGCCGCAGGCGATAGCGAAGGGGACGCCATCAGCTTTATCAGAAACTTTCAGTGCGGCGCAAAACTCCGTATTGAGCAGGCGAAGCATACCCACGCCGTTTTCAAGCTGGGGATAACCACAGTAAAATTCGTCATCAGGCAGCTCAAGGCCAGCAGTGAGGTACAGCTCGTCCGAGCAATAGAAGATGCGTTCACCTGTTTCCTCAAGGCAGCGCTCTCCAAAGCGCGTGACCTGAGATATCGTCTCCGCAGCGTGCTCGGGTGTGAAGGGAGTAAGATTATCGAGTCCATCGCGGTATTTCGTTAGTCCCACGGGCACTATTGCCACGCTTGGTACGGCTGGATAGAGCGAGTACAGCTCACTCATGGAACGCTCAAGCTCCTCGCCGTCGTTCCAGCCGGGACAACAGACTATCTGGCAGTTCATTTTTATACCTGCGTGTGCGAAGCGGCGCATTATGTCCATACACTCGCCCGCGCGCGGATTTTTGAGCATACGTTGGCGCAGCTCGGGATTGGCGGTGTGTACCGACACGTTCACGGGGCTGACGCGCAGGTCGATTATCCGCTCTATCTCGCGAGGGGAGAGGTTAGTTAAAGTAATATAGCAGCCCATAAGAAAGCTTAGTCTCGCATCGTCGTCTTTGAAATAGAGGCTCTCACGCATACCATGCGGCATTTGGTCAACGAAGCAGAACACGCAGTTATTGGCGCAGCTTCTCGGACGGTCCATAAGGTAGGTTTCAAATTCAAGTCCCGCGTCGCCGCCCACGCCTTTTTTGAGCATTACGAGCTTTGTTTTTCCCTCCGGCGTTGTCAGCTCCAGCACAAGCTGAGGCTCATAGGAGTAGAATTTGTAATCGAGCACGTCGATTATTCTGTGCCCGTTTATTGCCACGAGCTCATCGCCCGCGAAAATTTTGCTGCGCAGGGGACTGCCGGGGTCTATGGATTTTATTATGTGCTTCATATAATACGCTCTCCGACAATGGCAAAAGGAGAGGCGGCTTCCTGCCTCCTCTCCTTAAGCTGAACTTATTGTTCTTACTTGTCCTCG
Source organism: uncultured Eubacteriales bacterium (assembly GCA_949744025.1). Taxonomy (GTDB): domain Bacteria; phylum Bacillota; class Clostridia; order Oscillospirales; family Oscillospiraceae; genus JAMPGF01. The sequence continues at coordinate 189 of CATJWA010000321.1, read as the reverse complement.
TCGACCCTGAGCACCTGACGGCCGTTGTAAGTGCCGCAAGCCTTGCAGGCACGGTGGGGCAGGTGGTAAGCTCCGCAGTTGGGGCAAGCGACGATGCCGGGAGTTTCCAGCTTCCAGACGGAAGAACGTCTTTTATCTCTTCTCGCCTTTGAGACCTTTCTTTTTGGTACTGCCATTATGACACCTCCT
>CATJWA010000320.1 GCA_949744025.1 uncultured Eubacteriales bacterium | reverse complement strand
CGCAGAGTACGGGCAGTGCGGCCGAGGCGGCGGCGCGTCAGCTTCTGCTGAGCCTGGACGAGGTTCCGGACGCCACGGCGCTGGTGTCGGTGAACATAGCGGACGGGATGTGCGTGCTCAACCTGTCCGAAGAATTTTACACAACCGAGCCGGAGAGCGTACATACCTCGCGCCTGGTTATAAGCTCGTTTGTGGACACGCTGTGCTTTCTGCCGGAGGTGGAGCGGGTTGTTATACAGGTCGGCGGAAGGCCGATAAACAGCTACGGAAGCTGTATAACCGTATGGCCGATGGAGTTTGACGGCAGCCTTATTTCTTACGACGGAGGATGAGAGAATGAGCTTTTGGCCGGTGCCGGATTTGATGCGGGACAATATATATCAGATAGAGCCGCAGGCGCTTATTCGCAGGGGTATCCGTGTGGTGCTGCTGGATGTGGACAACACGCTGGCGCCCTATACGGTCAACGAGCCGACGCAGAAAATGAAGGACTGGGCTCGGGAGATGAAGGCCGCGGGACTGGAGCTGTTTATTCTGTCCAATAACCGCGGGGAGCGGCCGGGTATTTTTGCCGGCGCGCTTGGAATAGACTTTGTGAAGAAGGCGCGCAAGCCCTTCACGGCCGCGGCGCGGCGTGTGCTGGCAAAGCTCGGCGCGGAGCCGGAGCAGACCGCGCTGGTCGGCGACCAGATTTACACGGACACGCTTTGTGCAAAGTCTCTGGGCGCTGCGGCGGTGCTGGTCAGGCCGATAAAGTTTACAAATATATTTCTGCGCCTGCGCTACTGGCTGGAAGCGCCTTTCCGCGTCGCGGGCAAAATTAAGGAGAAAAGAGCATGAACAATATTGAGTCAATCCGCGAAAAGCTCGGCGAGCGCGGTCTGGATGCGCTCCTGCTGCTGACGGAACGGAATATACGCTACGCCGCGGGCTTTCCTATAAGCGACGGCGCGGTGCTCATAACCCGGCGCTTTGCGTGGATGTTTACCGACAGCCGCTATATCGAGGCGGCGCAAGCTCACGCCGAGGGAGTGGAGGTTGAGCTGTTTGACGCGGAAAATCCGTTGACGGCGCGCATAAAGTCGGCGCTTGAGAGCTCGGAGTGTGAAAAAACGGGCGCGGAGGAGCGCGGCGTATCCCATGCCCGCTGGCAGGAGCTTGAAAAGGCGTTGGGAAGGCGGCTTTACCCCGCGGGGGATATTCTCAGCCGTCTGCGTGCGTCGAAGCAGGAGTATGAGGTGCGCTCCATCACCGCGGCGCAGCGCATAGCCGAGAGTGCGCTTGACGAGGTGCTGGGATTTATCCGTCCGGGAGTGACGGAGCGGGAGATAGCCGCGGAGCTGACCTACCGGATGATGCTCCACGGCGGTGAGGGAAACTCCTTCGACCCCATCTGTATAACCGGAGCGAAAACAAGTATGCCCCACGGGGTGCCGGGGGACTGCGAGATTCGTTACGGAGATTTTGTGACAATGGACTTTGGCTGCCTGAAAAACGGATACTGCTCGGATATGACGCGCACCGTGGCCGTGGGAAGGGCGGACGATGAGATGAAAGCAGTGTATGGCACGGTCCTGCGCGCCCAGCTTGCGGGTATAGCTGCGGCAAGGGCCGGAGTGACAGGCGCGGAGATTCACGCAGCCGCGGCGGACGTGATTGCGGCCGCAGGCTACGGCGCGTACTTCGGCCATGGCTTCGGACACAGCCTCGGCCTGGAGATACATGAGAAGCCGTCGGCCGCCCCGTCAAACAAAAAAACAATGCCGGCAGGCGCGGTGATAAGCGCCGAGCCGGGGATATACATACCGGGCAGGTTCGGCGTGAGGATTGAGGATATGCTCTATCTCACGAATGATGGCAGCGTGAATCTTACTCACGCTCCGAAGGAACTGATAGTTTTATAAACAGCGTGCCGCGGCAGG
>CATJWA010000319.1 GCA_949744025.1 uncultured Eubacteriales bacterium | reverse complement strand
GCCGAGCCCGCCTACGTAATAACCAAGCGCGGCGTGGGATATTATTTTGAGTCAAATCAGTGACCGAAGGTCACTGATTTGAGGGGAATCGCTCCGCTTCGCGCCTTACATTTTTTGCCGCTTGCGGCAAAAAATGACGACGCGCGCTGCGCGCAGAGTGTTTTTTGTCAGGCACATGTCCTGACAAAAAACGATTTGAATTTATTCGCGGCGTGCGCGCCGCGAACTCTGCGAGGCCGAGGGCCTCGGGAGGATTATTCTATGAACAAAAGCTTATACACAAAGCTTGTGATAATAATGCTGGTGCTTATACTGTCCATCATGGCCGTGGTGGGCGCGTTTCTCATGCGCGGCGTGAGGAACTTCTATCTCAGCGAGTTTTACGAGCAGATGCGCGCGGTGTTTTCAAATGTGGAGCTGGTGGACGACCTGCGTTCGGCGGCGGACGGAGAGGACGCGCCTGAGCTCATGGCGCAGATACTGCGCGCCTACTCCGGCGAGCTGGGCGTAAATTCCGGCAAGCGCAGCTATTACATCCTCAGCTCCACGGGCAGCCGCCTCGCCGGCTCGGAGCGCGCCGGCGGCGAAACGCTCGCCATAACGCCGAACATACTCACCGCCATAGGCGGGCACGAGGGCTACGCCAGCGACGCGGGAGCCGATTACATGGACGTGGCCCTGCCGGTTTCGGGCGAGACCGGCAGCTACATCGTCTACATCATCGACAGCAAGGAGGACGTGCGCAGCCTCAACGACCGCCTTTTTGAGATAATTGTGGACGCGATTGTCGTGGGACTGGTCATATCCGTTATCCTCAGCCTGCTGCTGGCCAAGACTCTTGTCACACCGATACGCAATCTGACCCGCGCCTCGGAAAAGGTGGCGGCCGGCGACTTCTCCGCAAAGGTGGACAACCCCGCCGGCGACGAGATAGGCATACTTACCCGCACCTTCAACAATATGGCCGGCCAGCTTGAGAGCAATATCGACACGCTCAAAAAGTCCGAGCAGATGCGCCGCAACTTTGTCGCCAATGTCTCGCATGAGCTGCGCACGCCGATAACGAGCATACGAAGCTACGCCGAAACGCTTGCCGATTCCCGCGGCATGGTGGACGAGGAGACCCAGCAGCAGTTTTTGGGAGTCATTGTCAACGAGTCCGACCGCATGGCGAAGATAGTGCAGGACCTGCTGACGCTCTCGCGCTTTGACGCGGGCAGCATCGACTTTACGTTTGAAAGCTTTTCCTTTGAAAAGTCGGTAAAGGACGTGTACAGCGCCCAGCTTTTGGAGGCCCAGCGCCGCCACCATGAGTTCTCCCTCGAATTTAAGAGCCAGATATGCGATATACGCGGCGACAGGACCAGAATTGAGCAGGTGCTCATAAATATGGTTTCCAACGCGATAAAATACACGCACGACGGCGGACGCATACGCATGACCGCCGGGCAGGACGGCGACGAGGTGTGGTGCACCGTGCGCGACAACGGCATCGGCATACCCGAGGAGGACCTCGAGCACATCTTCGAGCGGTTTTACCGCGTTGACAAGGCCCGCAGCCGCGAGTCAGGCGGCACGGGACTCGGCCTGTCGATTGCCTATGAGATAGCCGAGCGCCATAACGGACGCTTTGAGACGCACAGCCGGAAGGGCCGCGGCACGGCCATCACGCTTATCCTGCCTGTGGAGGGGCCGAGCAATGAGTAGGAAAAAGCTTATAGAGCGCGGTAAAACCGCGCTGATAGCTGCGCTTCTGATAAGCGCGGCACTGCTGCTCAACGCCTCTGGCTATATCGCCCTGCCGCCGGCGCGCGCAGCGCAGGAGACCGCGCCCAACGGCCGGATAAGTCAGGGCTCGCCGGACTCGGCGCAGGGGAGCATGGCCGTATGCCCGCTTGGCATGGTAATCAGCGCCGCGGAGGGAAATCACTGCGCCGTTTATTACGACAGCGAACAGCTTACCCCGGCGTTTGAGAGCTTTGCCGCGCCATTGGCCGAGGCGCTGGGCTCGGCCGCGTCGGTGCGCGAAATAACGCGCGCCCAGTGGCAGCAGAGGCTGCTTGGCGCCGGAGTTTACTTTGACTTTTACTGTGACCAGCCTCTGGCTCTGCTCTCGGCAATGCTTGGCAGCAACGCGGGCGAGGCGGGTGAGTTTTCCGCCCGCGCCCTGCTGCTCAACTGTACGGACAACGGCGTGGAGCTGTGCCTTGAGAGCGCGGCGGACGGCCTGTTTTACAGCTTCTCCACCGGTGTGAGCGCCTCGGCGGTGCTGACCAGAACAGAGAGCTACAGCGCCAACAGCGCTTTTTTCGCTTTTACAAACGATAAATTCTCCGGAGTGGACCCGAACACCGTTATAATCAATACGAACGCCGAGATGCGCTCCGTGCTGTCGGAGAACGCGTCCGCTTCGGTGGACATGGAGGCGCTCATGGCGGAGCTGGACATGAACAGCTACGTCATAAGGCCGTATACGGAGGCGGACGGAACAAGGGTTTTTGTAGAAAGCGGTAAAATCCTTCGCTCCGGCGCGGACGGAAGAATAAGCTTCAAGGGCGCCGCGCGGGAGAACGGGGAAACCGGACTGAGCGAGGCGGTGACCTTTGCCTCGGCTCTTGTTCAGCGCGTGCTTGGCGCGTGCTGCGGCGACGCGCAGCTCTGCTTCGCCGGCGTAAGCGTGGACGGGAGCGGAGCGTATGCGGTGCGGTTTGAGTATATAATAAACGGCGTTGTCGTCGAGCTTCCGGAGCGCCGCGCCGCGGCCCTGGTGACGGTCAGCGGCGGCGAGGCGGTAAAGCTTGAGCTCGTGCCGCGCCGCTATACGCTCACGCAGGAGATGCATCCCCTGCTTCCTATGGCGCAGGCCGCCGCGATAGCGGCCTCCTCCCGCGGCGGCGGAAGGATATCGCTGGTGTACATGGACGGCGGAAACTCGGCCTCCTGCGTGTGGGTGACGGACTGATGGATACATCTAAAATAAAGAATATAATAATCCTGATACTGCTGTCGGTGAACATTTTCCTGTGCGCGGCGCTGCTGTCGGACCGTTCTCAGGCCCGCAGCGTCAGAGCGACGGCCTGGGAAGCGGCTGTCGCGGCAATGGAGAAGGTTGGAATAAGCGTGTCGGAGGACGTAAGCGGCGAGATAGAAACTCCCGCGGTGTACAGCGTGAGGCGTGAGATGGACTCAGAGCGCGTGTGGCTTGAGCGCCTGCTGGGAGAGGTGAGCTGCGACGACCTCGGAGGCAATATATGGTTTTACAGCTCGGATAAGGGACAGGCCTCGGTACGCGGCACAGGCGAGTGCGACATCCTGTTTAATACGGACGCTTTCGACACGGGGCGAGACGCGGAAAAAACGGCGGTGAGGCTGATGGAAAAGCTTGGCCTGGAGCCGGACGGGGACAGCGCGCGCGCAAGCGTGGGCAGCAGCGGCGGCACGGTGGAGCTTGACTGTACCTGGCAGGGCTGCAGGGTGTACAACGCCCAGATGAGCTTTACCTTCAACGAGGATTATCTTATTATGATTTCCGGCACGCGCATTTTTGACTTGAGCGTGCAGGAAAGCAGGGAAGGGGTGATGGATGAGCTGAGCGTTATGATGCGCTTTGTCGAGGTGGTGGGCGAGCAGGGCTTTGTGCGCAGCAGCGTGAACGGCCTCGAGGCGGGCTATGTGTTCTCCGTCGCCGTGTCCGGAGAGGGCACGCTCAATCCGGTGTGGCATTTCGCCACCGATACTGGGGATGTGTATATAAATGCCGTTACGGGCCGCGTGGAAACGGTGAGATAAGCTAAAAAAACGCCGCGGCTGTTTTTTAAGTTGCATTTGCGTTCAAAGTGTGCTAATATCTAAATAATTCTAAAAAAATATCTTAAAAAATGGGAATTTTATGTTCTGTAAAAGACAGAATATATAATGGTTTTCATTTGATTTTGGTTATGCTATATATTAAGGACGCCGGCGGCATGGCTGCTTTCCTCAACCTGCGTCCGCGACCCATGGCCAATCCTGCAAGGACGGTGTTATTTTGGATAAATATGTCATTAAGGGCGGCAGACAGCTGTTTGGCGAGGTTGAAATTTCCGGCGCGAAAAACGCGGCGGTCGCAATCATTCCTGCCGCGCTTATGGTTGACGGAGTGTGCCGCATAGAGAATATCCCTCAGATAAGCGACACGCGCAAGCTACTGGAAATGCTTGAATATATGGGCGCGAGGATACGCCTGGTAAATAAAAACACACTCGATATCGACTGCTCGCAGGTCCACATGTCCGAGAGCATATATACGCTCACGCGCCAGATTCGCGCGTCGTACTATCTAATAGGCTCCATGCTCGGCCGCTTCGGCGAGGCAAAAACCACCATGCCCGGCGGCTGCAACTTCGGAGTGCGCCCCATAGACCAGCATGTCAAGGGCATGAAGGCCCTCGGCGCGGAGATGAATATCAGCGGCGGCTTCATCCGCGCGCAGGCCTCCGGCGGCCGGCTCCGCGGCGCAAGGATTTACCTTGACAAGGTGTCTGTCGGCGCGACGATAAATATAATGATAGCCGCGACAATGGCAAAGGGCATGACCGTGATTGAAAACGTCGCCCGCGAGCCGCATATTGTCGATCTTGCCAACTTCCTCAACTCCATGGGCGCGGACATCCGCGGCGCCGGCACGGACGTTATCAAGGTCCGCGGCGTGGACCGCCTGCGCGGCGGCTGCTACAGCCTGATTCCGGACCAGATAGAGGCCGGCACCTACATGGCCGCCGTGGCCGGAGCCGGCGGAGATATAACGGTAAACAACGTCATCCCCAAGCATCTTGACTGCATTTCCGCAAAGCTGCGCGAAATGGGCGTCGAGATTGAGGAGGGGGACGACTTCGTGCGCGTAAAGCGCCTGGGCGCGCTGCGCCGCACAAATATAAAAACCCTGCCTTATCCCGGCTTCCCGACCGATATGCAGCCCCAGGTGAGCACAGTGCTGTGCCTGGCCGAAGGTACCAGCGTGGTGACCGAGGGCGTCTGGGATAACCGCTACAAATACGTAAACGAGCTGCGGAAAATGGGCGCCGAGATACATGTGGACGGCAAAACCGCGGTTATTGAGGGCGTCAGCCAGCTCGCCGGCGCGCCTGTCGCGGCCTGCGACCT
>CATJWA010000318.1 GCA_949744025.1 uncultured Eubacteriales bacterium | reverse complement strand
CTTGTCATTGTCAAAACCTCCGTGTTTTTGTGTATAGGCGGCCAGAAGAGCCGTGGCCCTTCTGGTCGCCGGTTGGGTCAGGCGCGGAAAAGGATTCCCTGGTACTCTTCGGTGCCATCGCCGCCCCAGCGGAATTCGCTCCGGGTTACTGTGCAAAGCCCCTGCATGGTGCAGCCCTCGGCGGCCAGCTTGTGGAGGCCCTCCATCAAGCCAGTGCTGCGGTCGGTGACCGCGAACTCGGTAACCCCGGCGGCCCGGATGGTTTCCACAAATTCGTGGATGTCCCTGGGCCAGGGGAGGTCGTTCACCTCGAAGGTGCTGCTCTGGTTTCTGAAGCTGTTGAACCAGGCGATGTAAGCCCTGTGCTTCCCGTCGGCGAGGGGTGTCTCGCTGCTGGTCTGCTCAAGGGTGCGGAAGTAGGTGTTGGTCTGCTCTGTCATGGTGTTTTCCTCCGTTTTCAAAGTGTTTTGTTCCTTTCGGTAGTGTATTAATCACTCTAAAGCGGAGAAATAGCAAGACAATTCTGAGAATAAACTACATAATTTTCGCGGGCAATATTTGTGTAGATCACACCCCAGAATACACTTGCTATTTCCTCTGTATAGAGCGATTATGTGTGTACCGAAAGGGAAAACAAGCAGAACGGAGGACAACACCATGAAAACGAAATTCAACCTCAACGGCAAGAAAACCACCCGCAAGGCCATCCAAGAGCAGCTCGGGGCGGACCGGCTGGCCACGATGCTGAAGGAGGCCAAGGAGACCTTCATGGCCGACCCGCTGATCCAGAACGATTTCTTTATTGGGAGCGGGATGCTGACCATTGCCTTTGAATAAGGCGGAAGAACCGGGGCAGGGCCGCAAGGCCCTGCTTGCCGCTTACGGCCTCCTGTGGCGCGCCTTTCGGGCTGGCGGGGGTTTACCCCTCTACCACCGCAAAGGCCCGTTGTGGCCAGCGGCGGCGGATGCCGTCGGCCTTGCGGGCTGTGGCAGTCAGCGGGGAACGGTGGAAACGTCCAAGCGCAAAACAAGGTCAATTAGCTTTTTGCGTATGGTATAGTTGTCCTTTGCGCCTTTTGCCAACGTGGACCGGATGCCCGCCGGGGATATAGAGAGACCATACTCAATCAAGCGGTCCTCGGCGGCTTTGAGCGCGGCGTTTGCGGCGTTGTGTTCGGCCTCCAGGTCACAAGCGGCTATTTCGGCGGCGGTTTCCTCGTTGGCCTTGTCAAAAATGGCCTCGTCCATGATGCAATAGATTCTTTCGGGGTTGGTTCCGTCCGGGTTGACGATACCGTGGGCGGAAATGTACGCCTGCTCTATTTGCGCTTCCCGTTCCTCCAGTGTTTGGACAAGGGCCTTTGCGGCCATATACTCACGCTGGACTTTGTTCGCTGTCCGTTTCATGCTGGGTTCCTCCTTTTTGGTTTTGGGTCTGTGGCCCATGAGCGCCCGCCGGGATTGTCCGGCGGCTGGACTTGCACCAGCGGTGGCCTGTAACCGTCGGCCTTGAGGGCTGTTAATCAGCAGGGGCTTTCGATGGTGTAATTGCCTTTACCAAACATTTCATATCCGTATTCCATGGCCTCGTTGTAGCTCTGAAAATCCTGCGGCATTTCATCAGGATCATGTGGAAATACGGTACAAAACCACTCACTCATAAATTTCCTTTCTCCCCGAGTGCCCGGTAGGTCAGGCTGTTACTTGCTATCTGTCCTCAACGTCCTTGGTGGCGGTGAGGGTGCGCTTGTCGATCCTTGATTTTTTTGCCTTACTCTGTTATCATGGAGGGGCCGCCGGAGTAAGGCTTCCGGTCGGCCCCCTTGGGGCTGGGTAGCGGTGTCCTTGGTCGGGGGCCGCTACCCTTTTTTACGCCTTGATTTTCTTGTCTCGCACGATTTCAGCGGCCTCCTGGGGTGTGGTGGCCTTTGCCTCAATCAGCTCCGCGATGGCTTCAAGGTACTGATTGAGCTCCGCGCTTGTCATCTCGTCCATGTCCTCCCTCCTTCCTTAAGGGGCTGGCCGCCCCTGCCTTAGATCCTTATATTACACTATTTCGTGTCGTATGTCAAGAGGCATTTTACATTTTTTCGTGAATTTTGAAAAAAGTTTTTGACAAGCGACATGAATTGGTGTATAATAGCCGTAGGAGGTGACGCCATGGACATTACGGTGGCCGAGAAGATACGGCTGATCATGAAGCGTCAGAACAAAACGATGGGAGATATCGCTGAAGCCTCCGGGCAGACCCGGCAGAACCTGTCCAACAAGATGACGCGGGGAAATTTTACGGAGAAGGATATTCTGGCCTTGGCGGGGGCTCTGGGCTGCCAGGTTGAGATCCGATTCACACTCCCGGACGGAACCGAGATTTGAGGAGGCCGACAATGAGCTACTTTTCCACCTCAGACAGCTATGAAAAAGTGTACCTTTCCTTTGACCCCATGCACCGCCTTATGCAAGAGCTGAATATCACCGACCTGTAGCTGGCCCAAAAGGTGGGCGTGAAGGTGGATGTGATCCGGAACACCTATAAGTATCAGGATACCGTGACACTTTCCATGGTGCGGAGCATCTGCGAGGTCCTCG
>CATJWA010000317.1 GCA_949744025.1 uncultured Eubacteriales bacterium | reverse complement strand
GCCGAATCGGGAAATGCAGGACTTCTTTGACGTGTTTTCCTATCTGGTATTTATCGCCCCACATCTCCCTTGTCAGTTTCAATCCGATTTCATGGCACTGTTCGGGTGTTACCTCGTCTGGCTTGAAGCTCTGGTAGCCGTGCCATGCGATATACCCGTCTGCCTTTTGGTACTGTTTCTTCGTTAAAATCATCTACTGTAAGGCGGTTTCTTTCAGACAGTTGATTGCGGAAACATACCCGCCCTCATTTGTTTTTAACGGATTCTTCACATATAATTATAAAATCACTGGTGGAAACTTCAAGCGAGGATAGTACATTTTTATATCAGAATAGAACCAAAGCGAAAGGGGGGATGTGCTTGAAAACATTATAAATCGGGGCTGACTTACGGGAACGCATTGCCTATGGCATTCACACAATCCCGCTTTCCACCTGCATTGACAGTTTCGATGACTACCTCCATAGAGAATGGGGATTTCATTGGCATGATGAAATTGAATTTGGAGTAGTTGAAAGGGGTATCGTACAGTTTACGATATACAATGGCCCAAATCAATTTTCCAGGGAACTGCACCAGGGCGACGGCATTATCATTAACTCCGGCTATCTGCACAGCGCGAAAGCCCTTGTTCCTGATACAGTCATGGCGGGATTTGTACTTCCCATTACATTTTTCAATAAGCCATTCGAGGGTGCGGCCCACAGAATCATCTTCCCTGTCACGGAGAGCGAAATAGCAGATTTAGTCCTAAAATCAACCGAACAAGCAGACCAGCCCCTTTTGTCTGGCGTACAAGAGATATGCTCCATTACCGAACAGGAAACAGGCTATGAACTTCACTTTGTAGAGTTGGTCTGTAAGATATGGCGCTTGCTTATCATTCGTATTTTGCGGGGGCAAAAAGTAAAGCCGGTTTCGGCCAGAAATAGACTTCAAGAGCAACGAGTGAAACAGATATTGTCTTTCATTCATACACATTACAGCGAACATATCAGCATTGATGATATGGCGAGGTTCGCAACCATCAGCCGGACAGAGTGCTTCCGATGCTTTCAAGCCTTTCTGGAAAAGTTACCAGTGGAATATCTGACAGAATACCGCCTATCTATGGCGGCGATGCTGTTAGCAAACACAGATCCGTCACTTGCTGATATTTCCCTCTCCTGCGGTTTCAGCAGCCCCAGCTATTTCGGCAAGCTGTTTCGGGAACAGAGTGGAGTAATACCGAAACAGTATCGGGAGCAAACAAGTAAAATTTCGCAATGCTCCCACCTTTCGAGCTATATAAACTTTTCCAGCTTCATATAATCCTTCATTTTGAAAAAGAACAGAGAATATGGAATTGCGCTACTTTGCAAGCAGGGCATCTGTGCTACAAAGCGCATTTTTGCAAGAGCCAACCCCGAAGCGGAAGTTGTCTCTTGCAAGCAATGCCTTTGTGCTACAAATGCGAAAACGAGGGACTTCCGCTCTGGCGGAAATCCCTCGTTTTGCTTGATGGTTGCGCCTGC
>CATJWA010000316.1 GCA_949744025.1 uncultured Eubacteriales bacterium | reverse complement strand
CTGCGGCCGGAGCGGGAGCATAGGCCTCATACTCGTCGGCAAGCATAGCCGTTCCTGCCTCGACCTCCACCTCATAGGTGCGGCCGTTGAGGGTCACTTTATACTTCATTTCACTTGACCTCCTTAATGGACTTAAAGCGCAGCTCGTTAAGCGGCCTGCCCATTTTGTCGGCGACTATCGCCATAATCATTGCCGCCTCCCTGTCGGGCACGTCAAAAAGCTTGACCTCACCGGCGCTGCCGGGTGCCAAGGTGGGCTCCGCCACCGCATTGGCAGGTGAGCCGACAGCGGCAGGCGCGGCGGATGCGGTCTTTTTGCGGGACGAAACCATAACATTGCCCATGATAATGACAACCGCCATGAGCAGAATAAGCCCCACAAACACCACAAGATAACCTACGACCGCGTTGATTCCCGCTTCGGGAATGGTTATCTTATCAAGATTAGCTGCCTGAGAATGCATAGCTCCGCCTCCCTCACGCTTCCTCGATGGTGTATTTGACCTTCTTCTCACGCTCAGCCTTACGCTGCTTGAGAAAGGCCTCGGCCTGGCTCGGGAAACAGATGTAGCTCATCACATCCTCCTCAGTTTCTGCCAGTTCTCCCAGCGCGGCCTTCGCATCGGCAAATTCCTGTCCGGTGCGCTTGGAGTCCTCAATGCGGCAGTCAACCGGCTTGCCGCCCTCGCCGAGTATCTTGGCCTCGAGCTCCGCGTCCACGGGCGCGGGAGAAATACCGTACTCGCCCTTGAAGTAGTTTTTCACCTCGTTGGAAATCTGCTTATAGCGCTCGCCCATAAGAACATTGACGACCGCCTGGTTTCCCACCATCTGGGACAGCGGCGTCACCAGCGGAGGATAGCCAAGGTCCTTGCGGACATTGGGTATCTCGGCCAGCGCCTCGTCAAACCTGTCCATGGCGTTCATGTCCTTGAGGTTGGCTATCATGTTTGAGAGCATGCCGCCGGGTACCTTGTAAACAAGTGCCTGAGCGTCAGTTCCCATGCTCTTTGGATTGAGCGTGCCGTTGTCGATATATTTCTGCTTTACGGGCTTGAAATAGTCGTTGACCTTATTTATCACGTCCTCATTCAGTTCGGTCTCAATGCCGTACTGCTGCAAAGCGTAGAAAAGAGTCTCGGTAGACGGCTGGCTGGTGCCGTTGGAGAAGCAGGACGTGGCCGTGTCGATAACGTCTACGCCGGACTCAATGGCTTTGGTGATGGTCATGTAGGCCATGCCCGTGGTGCAGTGGGTGTGCAGGATGATGGGCATCTCGCCCACGGCGTCCTTGATTCCCTTTATCAGATGCTCTGCCTCATAGGGACTCATAGTACCGGCCATGTCCTTGAGGCATATAGTGTCAAAGCCCATGCGCTTGAGCTCGCGGCACATCTCAACATATTTCTCTACCGTATGCACAGGGCTCTGTGTATACGAAATGCAGCCTGAGGCCACGGTTTTCTTTGTTGCGTACTTCTTCGTCGCTTCAAGCGCCGTGGCGATGTTGCGG
>CATJWA010000315.1 GCA_949744025.1 uncultured Eubacteriales bacterium | reverse complement strand
GGCCGCCCCACCCGGGCGGCCTCAAGCTGTCTCACGGCCTCGCGGCCCTTTTTCCGAATGAATGTCCCTCTCAACCCAGGGCCCACGGGGCCGAAAATAGCAGCAACATATGCAACAAAAAACGCCCGTTTACAGATTGTTTACATTTGCCCCTCCCCGTGGTGCTAAAATAAGCAAAAACCCACCAACGGAGGCAGCTTATGAAAAAAATAATAAAGACCGCGGCAGCAGTCCTCACCGCGGCCATGCTCCTGACCCTCTCCGCCTGCGGCGGAACGCCCGCAAAAACACAGGAAAAATCCCTGTACGACCACGGCCTTGAGCTTGTCGCGCTCCTTGACGAAATGGCCGGCAGTGAGGAATATCTGGCCATCTACTCTGCCAGCGAGGAGTTAAATGCAATCGTCTCAGAAGCCGCGCAGGGGGACTTTACAAATCCCAGGACCGTCTACAAAATCACCGCGGGAGAGCTGCCGCCCGAGCTGGCCGAGGAGCTTGCGGAGTTTGACTCCCTGCCCGAAACGCTCAGGGAAAATATCCGCTCCCGCATGTTCGCCGCCATGGTGACCCAGATAAACGCGCAGGCCGGCTCGACGACCCTTGCCGCGACGAGCATCTGCACCGCCGGAAAGACCTTTGTCAGCGCAGAGCTGACGGAGAATATGATTTATATCTACACCTTTGAAAACGCTGTCCCCGTTGCCGTAACCTTCACAATGGGCGAGGACTCCGCCGTGAGCGCCGGCGCCACCTTTCTGCTGTACGACGGCTTCACCGGCAGCATCGAGGATGTCGCCCAGTTTCTCAGCGGCATTGGCCTGAAAATAGAGGAAATAGAGCTGAAATAACAAAAACTGCCGCCCCGTCGGGGCGGCAGTTTTGTTATAAAACCTTGGACAGAAAATCCTGCAATCTCGGGCTCTGGGGCCTGCCGAAAACGTCCTCCGGCGCGCCCTGCTCCATTATCACGCCGTCGGCCATGAACAGCACCCGGCTGCCGACCTCGCGTGCAAAGCCCATCTCGTGGGTGACCACAACCATCGTCATGCCCTCGCGGGCCAGCTCCTTCATCACGTCCAGCACCTCGCCGACCATCTCGGGGTCCAGCGCGGAGGTGGGCTCGTCAAAGAGCATCAGCTTCGGCTTCATCGCCAGCGCCCGGACTATGGCCACGCGCTGCTTCTGCCCGCCGGAGAGCTGGGCGGGGTAGGCGTCTGCCTTGTCCGACAGCCCCACGCGCTCGAGCAGGCGCCCAGCCTCGGCGTCCGCCTCGGCCTGTCCCATGAGCTTTGTGCGCACCGGCGCGAGAGTGATGTTGCGCCGTATGGTCATGTTCGGAAAGAGGTTGAAGTGCTGGAACACCATGCCCATCTGCTGGCGTATCTGGTCAATCCTCACCTTCGGGTCGGTAATCACCGTGCCCTCGAAGGTTATCGTGCCCTCAGTCGGCGTTTCCAGCAGGTTCAGGCAGCGCAGGAAGGTGGACTTGCCCGAGCCCGAGGGCCCGATTATTACTACCTTCTCGCCGGGGTGAATGTGCTCGGAGATGTTGTCCAGCACAAGATGGTCCCCGAAGGACTTGGAGAGATTCTTAACGTCTATCACTTTCCCGAAGCCTCCTTTCTAACTTGCCCTGAAGCCAGGTAAAGACAATGACTATCAGCAGGTACATAAAGGCGATGCCGAGAAGCGGCGGCATGTAGTCGAAGGTCCTTCCGCCGATGCGCTGCGCGTAGTAGGTCAGCTCGGCCGCACCGATGGCGTTGACCAGAGATGTATCCTTGAACAGAGTGATAAACTCGTTCCCCAGCGAGGGAAGTATGTTCTTGAAGGCCTGCGGGATGACAATAAAGCGCATTGTGTCGAAGTAATTAAGTCCCAGCGAGCGGCCCGCCTCGGACTGGCCCACGTCCACGCTCATGAGCCCGCCGCGGATTATCTCCGCAACATAGGCTCCCGAGTTTATGCCGAGGCCGATAATGCCGACCATGATTTTGTTCCGGCTGTTGGAGAAGATGACGAAGCTCCAGATAAGGAGCTGCACCATCATTGGAGTGCCGCGGATTACGGTGGTGTAAAGGTTGCACAGCTTATTGAAAAAGCCGAGAATAATGTTGTGACGGCCGGGCCTCTGCTGGTCGTGGGCTGTGCGCACAACAGCGACGGCCAGACCGAGGATTGTACCGAAAACCAGGGCGATAACCGTCATTTCAAGCGTTACGCCCAAGCCCTGAAGATAGAGCTTCCAGCGGTCGGCTTCGATAAAGGCAACGTGGAACCTGCCGAGCATATAGTCCAGCCACTTGCCCAATGTCTCAAACATGGCGGGGGCCTCCTTCCTTCAACAGAGAAAAGGGCGGCTTATGAAAGCCGCCCCTTACGAATGTGTTGCTTACTCAGCGGTGATGTATTTGTCAACGATGCTCTGGAAGGTGCCGTCGGCCTTGAGCTCGGCCATGGCGGCGTTGACAGCGTCCAGAAGCGCGGTGTTGCCCTTGGCAAAGGCAATGGCGTAATCCTCAACAACCCACTCGCCCTCAAGAAGCTTCAGA
Organism: uncultured Eubacteriales bacterium; assembly: GCA_949744025.1. GTDB lineage: Bacteria > Bacillota > Clostridia > Oscillospirales > Oscillospiraceae > JAMPGF01. Next base: position 1,194 of record CATJWA010000315.1, on the reverse strand, counting down.
CCCTCGTTGGCGGCAACATAGGCTTTGGCCGGCTCGTTGTCGATTATAACCGCGTCAATCTGACCGTTGACCAGAGCCATGACAGCCAGAGCGCCGGTGTTGTAGGCGGTGACGTGGTCCTCGCCGTAGCCGCCGTTCTCAGGGGTGTCGGAGGCGAAAATGTAGCCGGTGGTGTCAGCCTGACAGCCGATCATCTCGGCATTTTCCAGGTCGTCAATGGTCTGAATGGGGGAGTCCTCCTTGACGATGACAACCTGAATGCCGGTGGCGTAATAGTCGGAGAAGTCCATGACCTCCTTGCGCTCGTCGTTGACAGTGATGCCCGCCATGGCGATGTCGCTCTGTCCGGTCTGTACCGCGGTCAGCGCGGCGCCGAACTCCATGTCGTCCACGACCAGCTCAAGGCCGAGCTTCTCGGCTATGGCCTCGGCAACCTCAACGTCAATGCCCTCGAAGCCGCCGTCGTCGGTGAGCATCTCATAGGGAGGGAAAGCGGCGTTGGTGGACATGTGCAGCTTGCCCTCCTCGACGGTCGTGAAAGCGTTCTCAACCGGCTTGTCGTCGGGCTGGGTAGCCGGTTCGTCGGCCTTGTCCTCGGGTGCGGGGGGGTTCGCCGGAGCGGGGGTCGCCGCGGGGGCAGGGGTCTCGGTAGGCGCGGTGTTGTTATTTCCGCAGGCGCACAGGGCCAGCAGCATTACCAGCGCCAGCGCGATAGCAATAGTCTTTTTCATTTTGTCGTTTCTCCTTTTTGCTTGATGTGGACAGATTATAACGCATAAAAAACGAATAATCAATAGTAATATTCATAAAAACGTGAATATTTGGCGAATAAAAGGCGATTTGTGCATATAGCAAAAAGCCGCGGCAAATTTCGCGCCGCGGCTTGTGCGATATTCAGGGCTTTGCGGGGCCGGAAGCTGGACCGGCAGCCAAAGCGGGCAGATTTGCGGGGCGCAGAGATGCCTGCAGGGGCTATTGGCTCAGCTTTTCAGGGTCTGTGTTTTTCACAAGCTCCTCGTATTTTTTCAGCAGCTCCATTGATTTTTCCGGAGAGCCGGCCTCGGCGCTGATGATGATGCTCTCGCGCTCGGCCGAGGGGCAGATGTGGACCTCGCCCGCGCCGGTGTGCAGGGACAGTCCGTCGGAGAAATCAGCGCCGGCCTCCATGAGCGTCTGGGAGATAAATCGCATGGC
>CATJWA010000314.1 GCA_949744025.1 uncultured Eubacteriales bacterium | reverse complement strand
CGCGCTTGTGTTGCCGGCAGAGCTGCCGCAGCCGCTCAGCAGCGAGACGAGCAGCAAAACCGCAAGCAGGATTGTCAGTTTCTTTTTCATTTTTCATCCCTCCGTTTTTTTGTCCTGTACGTACTTAGACGAAAAAAACCGGAAAAAGTTCCGCGCGCCGCGAAAAAATTTTACAGAGTTCTGAGCACGTCCGCGACGTGTACGCAGCGGGTGGGGATCAGGGCCTTGAGAGCGTCGGCGGCGTTCTCCATCAGGTAGGGGCGTCCCACGCTTTGCAGCATCGACAGGTCGTTGAAGTTGTCGCCGAAGGCCATGACCTCCGTAAGGTCCACGCCGAGAATACCGCACATTTTTTTCAGCCCCATGCCCTTGTCCGCCAGCGTGAAGTCCAGCCATACCTCGCCGGCCACGGCCACATGGTATTTTCCGCCCCAGCGCTCCTGAAATTCCTGCTCATAGGGCGCGGTGCCCTCCGGACAGTAGGCGGCGATTTTCACTATGTCCTCGGGTATGTACTCCGGCCGCGGCACTATCTGCGTGCTGTTGCCCAGACCGTCGCGGATAAGGCGCACTATGGCGTCGGTTTTCGGGCACAGGTAGCTGGTGCGCTCGCCGGAGATGAGCACGTCCAGCTGCTCGCGGGCGAGAATGTCGTTGCATATGGCGTCCGCGTCGGGCCGAGGTATGGGCAGCTTGCCGACGACAGGCCCCGGGCTGCCGGGACCGAAAATCACCGCCCCGTTTTCGCACAGAAACGGCACTCTGTCCGCCACGGGGGCGAAAAGCCGGCGCATACTCCGGTACTGCCGGCCGCTGGCGGGGCAGAACAAAATCCCCTTTTTCTCCAGCCGGTCAATTTCCTCAAAAACCTCACGCGGTATCTCCGTCGCCCCGTTTTGCAGCAGTGTCCCGTCAATATCGCTGGCAATAAGCTTGATCATCTCTGCTTTGTCCTCCAATTTTCTAAAAAGCGTCGCAGACTTCGCGGCGCGCGCGAAGCGAATCCCCTGTAAATGAATAAACAGCAAGGCTGTTCATTCATTTGCACCTGTCCTGGTATTCGGATGGAGACATTCCCATCAATTTCTTGAACGTCGCGGAAAAATACGCTATATCCCTGTAGCCCACCTGGTCGGCAACCTCGTAGACCCTCGCCCGGCAGTCGCGCAGAAGCTCGGTGGCGCGGTGTATCCGGCAGCGCGTGAGGTAGGCCAGAAGCGTGCAGTCCGTCTCCTTTTTGAACAGGTGGCTCAAATGCCCCTCGCTCAGCCCGAGGTGCTGCGCCACGGTGCCGACGCTTATGCCGGGGTCGTTGTAGTGGCTGTTTATGTAGTCGATTGCCGCTGCGGCGTATTTGCCGCCGGGGCCGCCCTTGACCTCCGGCAGAGGCGGAGGGGCGGGGCAGGCTGCCTGCCCGTCCGCGCCCTCAAGCCGCGGACGAAGACGGCTTATCACCTGCTCAAGCTCCCCGTCACGAAAGGGTTTTAAAAGATAGTCGGCCGCGCCCAGGCGAAGCGCGCTCTGGGCGTACTGAAACGCGTCGTAGGCTGTTAGAATGATTACCTGCGCCGTGCTGCCCCGCTCGCGCAGGCGGCGGAGCATCTCTATGCCGTCCATCTTCGGCATTTTCAGGTCGGTTATTATCAGCGCGGGGGAGCATTTCTCGGCCAGCTCAAGCCCCTCCTCGCCGTTGGACGCCTCGCCGGCAACCACGCAGCCGAGCGACGCCCAGTCTACGGTCAGCACGATTCCGCGCCTTATAAGCTCCTCGTCCTCGACAACAAGCACCTTTATCAATCGCCCTGCTCCCTTCTGCGCGCCGGCAGCGTCGCGGTCACCTCCGCGCCGCCACCGGGCCGGTTTTTCAGCTCGAGGCCGAAAGCCTCTCCGTAGTATTTTAGCAGAATAGTGTCCACGTTGTACAGCCCCAAATGTCCGGAACGGCTCTCTCGGGAGGATTTTCTGTAGGCGCCCTCCATTTCCGGAGGCAGTCCGCGGCCGTTGTCGGATACGCTGATGCGAAGCAGTCCGTCGCCGGACAGCGCGACACGGACCTCCACGCGGCCGTTTTCAACGCCGTCGAGGCCGTGGATAATGGCGTTTTCCACAATCGGCTGCAATATCATCTTCGGCACAAGGCAGCCGGCCAGCTCCTCCGGCAATTCCACGGAAAAGCTCACCGCGCCGGAGAGCCGGATGCGCTGAATCTCAATATAGCGCTGCAAAATCTCCGTCTCCCTGCCGAGGGGGGCAAACTCCTCCGGAGAGATGCAGAAGCGCAGGATGTCGGCCAGATCCGTGGACATGAGCGCGACCTGCGGGAGCTTATTTATCTTGCTTATCCACTTCATGGTGTCGAGGGTGTTGCACAGGAAATGGGGGTTGAGCTGGGCCTGGAGCATACGAATCTGCGCCTGGTTGAGCTCGCGCTGGTTTTCGATGAGCTGAGCCTGATTGTGCCTGAGCGCGGCGACCATGCTGTTGAAGTGCTCGGACAGCTCGCCGAGCTCGTCGCGGCGCTGCTGGGCAAGGGACACGTCGAGATTGCCGAGCTCAACCTCGCGTATGCCGGCGCGAAGCTGGCCGATCGGCCGGAACATCTGCCGGGTCAGGCTCAGGGACAGCAGCACGCACACCAGCACGCAGGCGAGCGCGCACGACAGGCTCACGGTGTACAGCAGAGCCACGGTCTCGCGCGTGAAAACCTGCGCGCGCTGCAAAATGAGATACAGCCCCGTCTCGGGGTGAAGCTGCACGCTGTAGAGAAAGTCTCCCTGCGCGCCGTCGAGGCTCTGCCCGGCGAGCAGGCGGCTCCTTAGCTCGGGGACAAGCGTCTCGCCCAGCGACGGCTGCGCGCAGTAGACGCTTCGCCAGTAGGGGTCGAGCAGCAGAAGCGTGCCGCCTGCGCCGTATTTCCCCTCCAGCAGAGTGTAAAAATCCGACTGGTAGAGGCTTATCACGAGATAGCCCGCCGTACCGCCTTCGGGGGAGGAGAGCGCCGACGCGCATTGGAACAGCGGGGAGTAGGCGTCGGAGCCTTCGCAGGCGGCAAAGACGGGAGCGTCCTGCCGCGAGGCGCGGCCGAGCACGCCCCAGTCGGTCGGCAGGGTGTCCGGCGCATGTCCGCTGCGTGTTGAATAGCGCCGCTGCCCCTGCGCGTCGTACAGGTCAAAGCGGGCGTAGTCGCGCGCGCTGCCGGTGTGCTCAAACAGCAGGGCGTACACTCGCGTGTCCTCCGTCCCGCCGCCGAACGCGCGGGAGAGAAGCGTTTCGTCCGCCTGTATGGCTCCCGCCGCGGTGGAAAAGCCGGCGCAGGCGCGGTCAAGCTCGGCGGAAACGCTGCCGAGATGCTCCAGCGCGTCCGCGGCGTCGTCCTCGGTCATGCGCAGGCGGAAGATTTGCAGCAGCATCGCCGAGCAGATAAGCAGCGGCACCAGCGAGGCGAGCAGAAAGGCGGCGAACAGCCGGCCCTTAAACGATAATGCGGGACGTTTTTTCATATTCTTCACCAAAATACACCGTGTTTACCCCACCTTCTCCGCCCGCGATCCCGCCCAGAAAAAAGCCTCGCAGAGTTTCGCGCCCGCAGGCGCGAAATAAATTTCAAATCCGTTTTTTCCGAGGACATGCGCCTCGGAAAAAACACTCTGCACGGAGCGAGCGTCGAATTGTCCGCCTATGGCGGACAACCGAGGCGCAGAGCTCAGTGAGGCTTTCTCGAAAAAGCGGCTACGCCGCTTTTTCGACTAAATAAAAGGCCCAGCTCATCAAAACCGCCTCGCGCTCGCGTACGGCAAGCTCAAGGTCATAGTCCGCCGCGGGCAGCTCCTCCAGCGAGGGCGCGCCCGGCAGAGAGTCCATCCCCTCCAGCACAGGCCGGCGGCAGAACTGCTCGGCCAGCAGGCGCTGCACCTCGGCGCTGACGGTGAAGTCGATGAACGCGCGCGCGTTCTCCTCGTGCGGCGCGCCGCGGACTATGGCGCTGCCGTCGGGCACGCAGCTTGTGCCGTCGGCGGG
>CATJWA010000313.1 GCA_949744025.1 uncultured Eubacteriales bacterium | reverse complement strand
GCTATCTCAGGCACCACGCCGCCGTATATGGCGTGCAGGTCCGCCTGCGAGAATATCTGGTCCGTTATCAGCTCCCGACCGTCGCGCACAAGCGCCACGGCCGTCTCGTCGCAGGTGGATTCAACCGACATTATCAGCATTTTCCATCATCTCCAATCCTGCCGCCTCCCCATCTTTCGCAAGGTACAGCGTCATAAGTACAGCATCCTCGCGCGGATGCTCATAGTAATTTTTCCTGCGGCCCACAATTTCATAGCCGGCTTTTTCGTACAGCGCGCGCGCCGGCGCGTTGCCCTGCCGCACCTCCAGCGTGAGAAAGGCCAGTCCCAGTGCACGGGCACGTTTTTCCAGCTCGCTGAGCAGCGCCGCGGCAGCGCCGCGCCTGCGCTGCTCAGGAACAACCGCCACGTTGGAAATGTACCCCTCGTCGAGCACATACATCATCCCCACGTAGCCTATTATCTCCCCGTTCTCACACACGGCCAGGAAAACATGCCCTTCCCCAAGCTGCGCGTCCAGCTGCTCCCTTGTCCACGGCATGGAGAAGCACTTGCCCTCAAGCTCTGCTATACGCTCAAGGTCGCCGCGGCAAACGTCGCGTACCTCCATCATTCCTCCTCCAATTCATCGCACAGTGCGTCAATCTCCGCCTTGAGCGCACGCATGAGCCGCGCCCATCCGCCTTTGAGCCGCGGAGGGGTCATGTCGCGCTGTCCAAGGCACATTATCCGCTCCTCATATTCTGGGAACCGCTCCGCCAGTTCTTCAGCCTGCGCCAGCGTCATGCACAGCACCGCGTCAAAGCCTCTTATCAGCCGTTCGGACACTCTCTGCGGCACGCAGACGGAAATATCCGCCCCCAACTCCCGTGCCGCCCTGAGGGCCTCCTCCGGCGGCGTACCGTCCGGCACTTCCAGCCCGGCGTATGCACATCCCACACGCAGGAAGCGCCGCGCGCACTCGCTTTCAAACATCCTGAGGCACACCGGCGAGAGCAGCGCCCCATCCGCGCATACAAACAGTATGCTCTCCGCGCGCAGGGGCCCTCCCATGGCCAGCTCCGCCTTGTGCTGCTCGTCCCAGCGCTCAAGCGTCCGATCGCCGGCCTTGTTTTCTATGTGGTGCGTCAGCTCGTGGTGCAGAGTCTTTCTCAGCTCCCTTTCCAGCTCCTCCGGCTCCGCGTCGGGATACAGCGCGGCGAAGGAGCCGTAAAAAATCTCAATATACCTGCCCATGCCGTCGTGGTGGTACAGTCCCATGATATAATTTCCGTCCTCATCGCGCCTTACGTCGTCGATGAGATTCACGCCGCCGTTGAGGTCCTTAAAAATCTCCCTCGGCAGCGCTTCCGCGGCGCGGTCAAGCAGCGCGCCCACCTCCTCAAATCCGAGCATGTCAGTGCGCCTGCGCCCAGCTCTTGCCGGCTCCGGCCTGGGCCGCGAGCGTGACGGAGAAATCCGCCGCGCTCTCCATCTCCTGCTTTATCAGCTCGCGCACACGCTCCGCCTCGGACTCGGGACACTCCGCGATGAGCTCGTCATGCACCTGCAAAATAAGCCGAGCTTCAAGTCCCTCGTCCCTTAACCGGCGGTGCACATTCACCATCGCCAGCTTTATCACGTCCGCAGCCGTGCCCTGAATCGGCATGTTCAGCGCCACACGCTCGCCGAAAGAGCGCGTGTTGAAGTTCGAGCTCTTCAGCTCCGGCAGAGCCCTGCGTCGGCCGTAAAGCGTGGCGACATAGCCCTGCTCTCTTGCCTGTTCGACTACGCTTTTCATATACTCCCTCACGCCGTGATACTTGCTCAGGTACGCATCCATATACTCCTTCGCCTCGTTCGGCGTCACGCCGATGTCCTGTGCCAGCGACCAGGCCGAGATACCGTAGACAATCCCGAAATTCACCGCCTTGGCGCGGCTCCTGTGCACCGGTGTAACCTCCGAAAGCGGCAGGTTAAATACCTGTGAGGCCGTAACGGCGTGAATGTCCTCTCCGCTTTTGAAAGCGTTTATCATGTCCGTGTCTCCCGAGATGTGCGCCAGCAGGCGCAGCTCTATCTGGCTGTAGTCCGCGTCTACCAGCACACAGCCCTCGCGCGCGGTGAACATGCGCCGGATATGCCCTCCCAGCTCCCTGCGTATGGGAATGTTCTGCAAATTCGGCTCGGTGGACGACAGACGTCCCGTCGCCGTCACGGTCATCTGGAAGTTGGTGTGTATCCTCCCGTCGGGACCGATCACCTTTAAAAGCCCGTCGGCATAGGTGGACTTGAGCTTGGTCAGCATACGGTAATCAAGAATTTCCTCAATTATCGGGTCCTTGCCCCGCAGCTTTTCCAGCACGTCCGCGCTGGTGCTCCAGCCGGTCTTGGTCTTTTTCCCCGCCGGCAGCAGCAGCTTTTCAAACAGCACTGCGCCGAGCTGCTTCGGCGAATTGATGTTGAACTTCTCCCCCGCGCGCGCCCATATGCTTTGCTCGAGCGCGTCGATGCTGCCTGTCAGACTCTCTCCGAAATCGTACAGCGCCTGCCTGTCCACCAAGAAGCCCTCGCGCTCCATGTCCGCGAGCACGGCGCACAGCGGCAGCTCAATCTCATAATACAGCCGCTCCATACCGTACTCCCCCAGCTTTTTACCCAGCGCGTCGTAAAGGCAGCCGAGCGCCGCAGCGAATGATGCCCGCTCCGCGTCCTCCTGCGCACTCGTCACGTCCTCCCCGTCGAGCAGGGACATCTGTCCGCTGCTCTGTGCTTTCGCCCTGTATGGCTCAAAGCCGCAGTACTTCATGCACAGCCGCTCTATATCATAGCTGCCCGCCGTCGCGTCCAGCAGATAGGCCGCCAGCGCCGTGTCAAACGCCCAGCCGTACGTACTCAGGCCGCGCGCAAGCAGCTCCCGCTGCAAATCCTTGATGTTGTGCCCGACCTTTTTTATCTCCGGGTCAAACAGCAGCGCCAGCGCTCCGCCATAATCCCCGTCAAAGCCGTCCCCGCGGAGAATGTATGCCCTTCCGCCGCCGTCATCCCCCGACTCAACCGCAACAAAATCCAGTTCCGGCAGACACCAGTAAAACGCCGGCCTGCCCAAAGCGCGCAGCCGCTCCGCCGCCTCGGACACGGAGCGTAAATCCGTCAGCCGCTCCATGGTGCACTCACATGTAAAAACCGGCGCACTTTCATCCGGCGGCGTGAGCTTGTACTTCTCGATAAATTTCGTGAACCCCAGCTTCAAAAACAGCCCGTACAGCTCCGGCTTCGTCTCCCCGCTCCGCCGCGCGTCCTCGGGGTCAAATTCCAGCGGCACGGCGGTGTCTATTGTCGCCAGCTCAAAGCTCATGCGCGCGCTGTCCGCGCCAGCGGCTAACTTCTTTCGCACGCTGTCTTTTATATCCAGCGTCTCGAGCCCGTCATAAATGCGCTGCACCGTGTCAAAGCGCCGTATCAGGTCCATCGCCGTTTTCTCTCCCACGCCGGCAACGCCGGGTATGTTGTCCGACGCGTCGCCCATAAGAGCCTTGAGGTCCACCATGCGCGGCGGCGTAAAGCCGTATTCCTCGAAAAAGCGTTCGGCGGTGTAGTTGACCGTCTCGGTCTGGCCCATGCGGGTTTTGATGTGCAAAACCCGTGTTCCGCCGCCGATGAGCTGGAAGCTGTCCTTGTCGCCTGTGACTATCACGCACTCGTGCCCCGCCTCGCCGCACAGGCGGCTGACGGTGCCGATAAGGTCGTCGGCCTCGTAGCCGGCCAGCTCAAGGCGCATTATTCCCATTGCGTCGAGCACCTGCTTGAGAATGGGTATCTGCACAGCCAGGTCCTCCGGCATGGGCTTTCGCTGCGCCTTGTAGCCCTCATACTGCAAATGGCGAAAGGTCGGCGCTTTCAGGTCGAAAGCCACGCACAGCCCCTCGGGCTTCTCCTCGTCCAGCAGGCGGCCGAGTATGGTCAGAAAGCCGTAAACCGCGTTTGTCGGCGTGCCGTCGGGCGCGTTGAGCATCCGTATGCCGTAAAACGCGCGGTTGACGACGCTGTTGCCGTCTATCATCATAAGCTTCATGCTCTTTTACCTCCGTAAGCCGGTCAGTCCGGCAATGCTATCCTGTCCGGTTATCACGTTATATTATACTTTTTGAAAAGCGCGCGGTCAAGCCCCGCAATATTCATCCCAAGCTTGCTTTTCCCGAGCATATATCGTATAATCTTCGCATAGCTGACAAGAAACTCTGTGTACGGAGGCCGGCATGAGACTTTGTAAAAAGCTTAAGCTCACGCTCCTGCTCGCGCTGACGGCGGCGGCGCTGCTCTCCTGCACAGCCGCCGGCAGCTTCGAGGCCGATTTCACCGCGGAGAGTCTCGACGAGGTGATGGCCCGCTATATCGCCGGGCGCGGACTTACCGAGGACAGCTTCGCCATGGGCTGGTACGATTTCGCGACGGGCAGCGAATGGTTCTTCAACGGCGACGCTTTCATGGTCGCCGGCAGCATGTACAAGCTGCCACTGAACATGGTTTATGCCGACAAGCTCGCCTCCGGCGACATAAGCGCGGACGACATGGCCGGCGTGTACACCGTCGAGCGGGCAATGGAGCTGTCGATAGTCTACTCCGACAACGCCGCGGCCGACGCTCTGCACAGTGCGCTGCACCTCGGTCAGCACGATTACCGGCTGCTGCTGTCGCAGTATTCCGGTCTTGACGAGAGCGAGCTGCCCGAGGAGTATTTCACCGACAACCGCATAAGCGCGCGGTTTATGATAAATACTCTCGTGTACCTCTACGACAACAGCGCTCTGTACGACACGGTTATCGCTCACATGAAAGCCGCCCACCCCGGCCGCTACTTCAAAAAGAGCGGGAGCGATTATGAGATTGCCCACAAATACGGATATTTTCAGGGCGAGCTGGATGACTGCGGCATCGTGTACTCCCCTCGCCCCTTCGCGCTGGTGGTGTTCACCAATAAGGTCCGCGGCGGCGAGGACATTCTTGCCGAGCTGTGCGCGCTCATGACCGATTACTCGCTGTACCTCAGCTCCCTGCCCGAGCCGCAGTATACGCCCCCTCCGGAGCCCTCAGCCTCTCCGGGGCCTCCGCCGGAGCTCCCTGAGCCCGAGCCCGAGCCGGAAGTCACGGCAGCCCCCGCCGCGGAAGCG